>NZ_JBRREI010000027.1:0-60886 GCF_056760195.1 Stenotrophomonas sp. STEN020 | reverse complement strand
GCTCGGCAGGGGCCTGACCGGTAAAGCTCCTGCCGAGCATGGCTCGGCACTACCTGACATTGCCGGTAAAGCTCCTGCCGAGCATGGCTCGGCACTACGAGCACTATCTGCAAAGCCCGGTGCCTGCTGCCCTGCAACCCGCCGCACCTTCTATTCCCAGCACCAGTACCCAAAGAGGTTGAGAACCCGCCCCGCCGTCGCCATAAAGGACGTTCCTGACAGCAACGTAGCCAGCCATGAGCGATCTCCCCCACGTATTCGAGGCCACCACCGAGACCTTCGAGGCCGAAGTCCTGCAGAAATCCATGCAGACCCCGGTGCTGGTTGACTTCTGGGCCACCTGGTGCGGCCCATGCAAGAGCCTGGGGCCGATCCTGGAGAAGCTCGCCGGCGAATACAACGGCGCTTTCGAGCTGGCCAAGGTCGATGTCGACAAGGAGCAACAGGTTGCTGCCGCCTTCCAGATCCGCTCGGTACCCACCGTTTTCCTGATCAAGGACGGACAGATCGTCGATGGCTTCCCCGGCGCGATGCCCGAGGGCCAGCTGCGTGAATTCCTGACCCAGCACGGTGTCATGCCGGCTGAGGCGGCTGCTGCCGTCGAAGAAGAAACCCAGGCACTGCCGCTGGACCCGCAGGCCGAAGTCGCCGCATTGCGCGATGCCATTACCGCCGAGCCGGACAAGGCCGAGCTGAAACTCGACCTGGCTTTGGCACTGCTCAAGACCGGTGCAACCAGCGAGGCCGGGCAGCTGTTGGACGGCCTGCCGGCCAACCTCGCCACTGACGACCGCGCCATCCGCGCGCGCGCGCGCCTCGACTTTGCCGCCGCCTTGCAGGACGCCCCAGCCGGCGATGTACTGGCTGCACGCGTACAGGCCGACGGCAATGACCTGGAAGCGCGATACCTGCTGGGCATCCAGCATCTATTGGCAGGCGAGGATGAAGCCGCGTTGGAGCAGTTCATCGAAATGCTGCGCATCGACCGCAGCTTCCGCGACAGCCTGCCCAAGAAAGCGCTGATCGACGCGTTCCGGGTGATCGAAGACGAAGACCTGGTGGGCCGCTACCGCCGCAAGATGTCTTCGCTACTGTTTTAACTTCAGGCCAGACAGTTCAATTTGCGTGTCAATTGCACGAAAATTGACGGCCCATCGTGGATGATCCCGCCGTGGCCCCCGCCACGGCGCCCAGGAACGCACGACGATGAAGTTGCAATCAGCACGATGTCAGCGTAACGGACACGCGTTTTTGGAGCCAAAGTGGCCGTGAGAAACATCGACGTTCGCCCATCCCTGCTGCAGCTGGCAGTAGCTGCGTTGCTGCTGTGCTGGACAACGCTGGCCAGCGCACAGGACTGGAACTACCGCGCACGCCCCGGTGACACCTTGTGGGACCTGGGCGCACGCTACCTGAAGGCCGATGTGCAGTGGCAGCAGCTGCAGGCACATAACAGGATTGCCGATCCGTACCGGCTCGCGCCCGGTCAGAACCTGCGCTTCCCTATTGCCTGGTTGCGCGTACAGCCGGCACCGGCCCGGGTGGTCGCATTGCGCGGTCAGGCCCAGGTGAGCGATCCGGTCTACGGCACGCGCGCCTTGCAGGCCAACATGCTGCTACCGATCGGCAGCCAGCTGCAGACCGGTGACGACGCCAGCGTCACCCTCAGCTTTGCCGACAATTCACGCTTGCAGCTACGTGAGAACTCACTGTTGCAGCTCGACCAGCTCAGCAGCTATGGCGCCACTGGCATGGTTGACACTCGCATGCGCCTGCAGCGCGGACGCAGCAGCAACCAGGTGACGCCAGCGCGCGGGCCGGCATCGCGCTATATCATCACCGCCCCGACCGCGACCAGCAGCGTGCGCGGCACCTTGTTCCGGGTAAACGCCGGCGACGAAGACAGTCCGGCAGCCACCGAGGTCGTCCAGGGGCGCGTGCAGGTGGGCAATCGCGCCGGCCAACGGCTGATTGGTGGCGGCCATGCAACCCTGGTCCGCGCAGCGGGCAGCGCGCCGACACAGCCGCAACAACTGCTGCCAGCCCCACAGCTGCTTGAGTCACAATTACGGCTGCAACCACTGCCGCTGCTGGCTGCCTGGCAACCGCTGGATGCGGCCAGACGTTACCGGGTAGAGGTAGTGCTTGCGGCGACGCCAGATGTTGTACTGTTCGCCCGCGAGCTGACAGAGCCGCAGATCCGCATCGACAGCTTGCCGCCGGGGCAACTGCGTCTGCTGGTACGCGCCATCGACACCGATGGCGTCGAAGGTCTGGATGCCGAGCATGATTTCCTGGTGCCTGAAGGCCTGCCCGCGCCGTTGACGCTGGCGCCGCTGCATGGGCAGACCGTGCATCAGCTGCAGCCGCGCTTCCAGTGGGCCAAGGTTGCTGGCGCCACTGCCAGCCTGCTGCAGATCGCAGACAATCCAGACTTCCTGGAACCATTGGTCGAACAACAGGCCGGCAACCAGCAGTTGCGTATCGGCAGCCCACTGCCGGCTGGGAACTATTTCTGGCGACTGGCCTCAATTGATGGCGACAACAACCCCGGCCGCTACGGTCAGGCATTGCCACTGCAACTCAGCGATGTGCCCGTTGCGACGCCACTGGACTCGGCAAGAGACCACAAAGGCCTGCTGACCCTGCGCTGGCCGGCCGACAACGCCGCCCAGCACTATCGCGTGCAGATCTCGCGCAAGGCGGACTTCTCGCGACTGCTGCTGGATGAACAGGTGGATATTCCCGAGATCGCACTCAAGCAACCCTGGCGTGGCGGCACCCTGCATGTCCGCGTGCAGAGCATCGAAGACGACGGCTATGCCGGCACATTCTCGACGCCGCAGCAGATCCAGCTACGCTGCCGGCTTTGCTATGGCGTCGGCGCAGGCGCCTTGTTGCTGCTCGCCTTATGAGGCCACTACGACCGCGCTGGCAGGTCCGGCTGTTGTTTGTACTGGGCTGTGCGCTGCTGGTCGGCTGGCTCAGCCATGCCCGGGTGTTCTGGCAGCAGGATGTCGCCAGCTACGACCTGTTGGTGGGCGACTGGGAATACCCGCCCGACCCCCGCCTGGCGATCATCGCCATCGATGACCGCAGCCTGCAGCAACTGGGCCAATGGCCGTGGCCGCGAAGCGTTCATGCGCGGCTGCTGGATCGCCTGCATCAAGCGGGCGCGGAGCGTGTCGCGCTGGACTTGATGCTGCCCGACGCCGACCGCAAGGACGCCAGCCAGGACAATGCCTTGGCCGCCGCGATCCGCCGCAATGGGCGGGTCGTGCTGCCGGTACTGGCAGCACCAGCCAGCGACGAAGCGGTCCCCGAGGAACTGCTGCCCGTACCTGCCATTGCCAAAGCGGCAGCCACGCTTGCACACACCGATATCGAAGTGGATGGTGACGGCGTTGCACGCGGCGTCTATCTCAAGGCCGGCATCGGCTCGCCACATTGGCCTGCACTGGGTGCCGCGCTGGCCGGAATCAACGAGCCGTTGCCGGGCATGGTCGATCCTGCGCCACGGGCCCGCTCTCCCTATCAATGGCATCGCGATCACTACGTGCGACTGCGCTATGCCGGGCCTCCCGGCAGCTTTCCGCAGATGTCCTATATCGACGTGCTTGAGGGCCGGATACCCAACGATCTGCTGAAGGACCGTCTGGTCATTGTCGGCATGACCGCCAGCGGCATCGCGCCGCGCCTGCTCACCCCGACGTCGCGCGACAACTGGATGAGCGGCAGCGAGTATCAAGCCAACGTCGCTTCGATGTTGCTGGCCGGCAATGCCATCCGTCCGCTGCCACCGCTGCTGCAGACTGCAATCACCATTGCGCTGGTGGTACTGGGCGCGCTGGGCATCACCTCCGCCATCCGTCAGCGCTGGCTGCTGGGCGCATTGGCCATCCCCGCCCCCATATTGCTGAGCCTTGCTCTGCTACATGGCGCGAATCTATGGTTCGCTCCGTTTGCGGCGACCGCGGGCTTCATCGGCATACTTTTATTCTGGACGCTATGGCAGATGCGCTACTGGCGCCGCCAAGCCAACCGCGACCCGCTCACCGGCCTGGCCAACCGCATGCGCTTTGAAGAGACGCTGCGGCGAGAGACCGATGCCGCCCGCCGTAGCGGCCGCCCCTTGACCCTGCTGCTGATCGACGTCGATCACTTCAAAAGCTGCAATGACAGCCACGGGCATTACGTCGGTGATCGCCTGCTGCGCTATCTGGGCCGCACCATCGAGGATATGGCGCGACGCCCGCGCGACCTTGCCGCGCGCTTCGGTGGTGACGAGTTCGCCCTGATCCTGCCCGACACCCCGCCGGCTGGCGCCGAGCAGTTGGTGCAGAGCTTGATCAGCCGTGTGCGCCAGCTCAGCATTCCGGTCGACAAGGCTCTCCACAGCAAGACCAGGACCACCGTCACCATCGGCGTTTGCAGCGTGCTGCCCGGCCCCGACGACGGTCCGGCACGCCTGTTCGAGGCCGCCGACGCCGCCTTGTACCAGGCCAAGCAGGCCGGTCGCGATGGCTACCGCATCGCCCCGCCCTGGCCGAACTGAGTCTTTCCATACGCCTGCGAATGCTAGACTCCGACTCCCCCGTCCGTCTGCTCGCACAATGAAAGCCAGCCTGTTCCGCCGCGGAATCAATCTGTGGCCTCCGTTCCTGTTCGCCGGCATCCACGTCACCGCCATCAGCGCCGACTACCGTTACGTGCGGGTCGAGCTGCGGCAGCGACCGTGGAACGTGAACTACGTGCGCACCCATTTCGGCGGCAGCCTGTTCGCGATGACCGACCCGTTCTGGATGCTGTGCCTGCTGCAGAACATGGGCAGCCGCTACTTCGTCTGGGACAAGGCCGGCAGCATCGAGTTCCTCAAGCCCGGCCGTGGCGTGGTGTGGACCGAGTTCCGGCTGGACGACGCCACGCTGGAGGAGGTCAAGGCCGCCACCTCCAACGGCGACAAATACCTGCACTGGTTCGAGAACGAGGTACTCGATGCCAGCGGCGAGGTGGTGGCAAGGGTGCGCAAGCAGGTCTATGTGCGACTCAAGCCGGACGCACGCAAACCGGACTGAGCCAAGACGGCAACACAGATTTCTCTGAACGCAGCCGCTCCAGCGTTCAGCGGCGCACATACGGAACACACCCGAACGCTACAATTCGCGGATGTCGCCCGAAGCCGTCTCCCCCGCCCCCCGCCCCTCCCTGCAACGTCTTTTCCTTACCGGCCTGCTGACCCTGCTGCCGATCTGGTTGACCTGGGTGGTCGTCAAATTCGTGTTCGTCCTGCTCTCTGGCATCAGCAGTCCGCTGATCGTGCCGTTGTCCGAGCGCATTGCCGCCTCGTTCCCCGATTATCTGGGCTGGATCAAGGTCGAATGGATGCAGGACATCACCGCCCTGCTAGCCACCCTCCTGGTGATCCTGCTGGTCGGCATCCTCAGCCGCCGGGTCATCGGCCAACAGCTGCTGCGCTGGTTTGGTGCAGTGATCCGCCGCATTCCGCTGGCCAGCATCATCTATGACAGCGCCAAGAAGCTGCTGGACATCCTGCAGACCAAACCCGGCAGCACCCAGCGCGTGGTGCTGATCGACTTCCCGCACCGTGACATGAAGTCCATTGGTCTGGTCACCCGGGTGCTCAAGGAACAGGGCACCGGCCGGGAACTGGCTGCCGTGTACGTACCCACCACCCCCAACCCGACCTCCGGCTATCTGGAAATCGTTCCGGTGGAGATGCTCACGCCCACCGACTGGACGGTGGATCAGGCCATGAGCTTCATCATTTCCGGTGGCGCAGTTGCCCCGGACAGCGTCCCATTCACCCGTTCGGTCGACCAGTAGGTCCATCCCATGCCTTGCGGCAGCCGCCGCAGGGCATGGGGCATAACCAAAGCTGTATCACCGGCGCGTGTTCATCCGCGCCACGGCTGGTCGTCTCCGCTGATATCGGGCAAGCTCCCGGGTCGATGTATTTGCGGAACACCTGATGCCTTACAGCCCGTTGCGCCTGCTCGCGCTTGCTATTGCCACGATCATGACGCTGTCCGTCGCGGCCCCTGCCGACGCGGCCAAGAAGAAAAGCCAGCGCCAGTCAGCGCCGCAGAGCCGCGCCGCCAAGCCCAAGCCGCGCAGCACCCCGCGCCCGGCCCCACGCCGGCCGGCAGCCGTGCCATTGCCGATCAAGCAGGACAACGCCGCCAAGCTCAACCGCATCTATGACGAGTACTGGGATGCCTCGATGCGGCTGAACCCGCTGCAGGCCACCTTCCAGGGTGATCCGCGCTACAACGACCAGCTCCCCAACTTCCTGTCCTCGGCCTCGCGCCAGCAATCACATGATTTCATGGTCGAGTGGCTGGGCAAGGTCCAAGCCGTCGGCGCCACCGGCCTGCAGGGCCAGGACCTGCTGAGCTACGAAATTTTCGTGCGCGACGCGCAAGTCTCCTTGGCCGGCGAGCAATACCCGACCTGGATGCTACCGATCAATCAGTACTACAACCTGTCCAGCATCATCGCGGTGTTGGGCTCCGGCGCTGGCGCGCAGCCGTTCCGCACCGTCAAGGACTACGAGAACTGGTCCAAGCGCTCGCTCGGCATTCCGCCACTGTTCGACCAGGCCATCGCCAACATGCGCGAAGGCAAGGCCGCAGGCGTTGTGCAGCCGCGCGCCTTGATGGAAAAAGTACTGCCTCAGCTCGACGCGGTGATCAAGCCCACCGCTGAGGAGAGCCTGTTCTGGGGCCCGATCCGCAATATGCCGGCGGAGTTCTCCGCGCAGGACAAGGCCAGGCTCACTGCCGAATACAAGCGCATGATCGAGAACCGGATCATGCCGGCCTATCGTTCGCTGCGCGGCTTCATCGCTACCGAGTACATGGCCGCCGCGCGCAGCACCGATGGCATGGCCGCCCTGCCCAACGGCAGCGCCTGGTATGCACACAATGTTGCCAGCAGTACCTCGCCGGCCCGCACACCGGCCGAGATCCACGCTCTGGGCGAGCAGGAGGTCAAGGACCTGCAGGCGCGCATCGATGCGGTAATGAAGCAGGCCAAGATCCGCGGCTCGCAGCAGAAAGCCTTCAATGCGATGCGCAACGACCGCCAGTTCGTGTTCCGCGACGCCAATGCCCTGCTGGCCCGTTATGCCGAGACTGGCGTTCGGGTACATGCCGCGGTGCCAGCACTGTTTAACGAACGGCCCAAGGCCAGCTTGGAAATCAAGGCCGTCGAGGCTGAACGCGCCGCAACTTCCAGCGCTGCCAGCTATCAGCCTGGCAGTGCCGATGGTCAACAGCCGGGTGTGCTTTACGTCAATACCAGTGACCTGCCCTCACGCAAGCGCTGGGCAGTGACCATGCAATACCTGCACGAAGCCATTCCCGGCCATCACTACCAGCTGGGTGCGCAGCAGGAACTGACCGCGTTGCCGCGCTTCCGACGTCTCGGTGGCGATGTGGCCTATGTCGAGGGTTGGGGGTTGTACGCCGAGTCCTTGGGCCAGGAGCTCGGCCTGTACAACGACCCCTACGACCAACTTGGCTATCTGCAGACCACCTTGCTGCGCACCGTGCGGCTGGTCGCCGACACCGGTCTCAATGCTGCTGGCTGGAGCCGTCAGCAGGCCACTGAGTACATGGTCAAGAATGCCGATATTCCAGCCGCCGATGCCGCCTCCGAGGTCGAGCGCTTCATGGCCTTGCCCGGCCAGACCCTGGCCTACCGCGTAGGCGAAATCAAAATTCGGTTGTTGCGCGAAAAGGCCAAGGCCGCGCTCGGTGATCGCTTCGACCCGCGCGAGTTCCATCACGAAGTTCTCAAGGACGGTTCCATGCCGCTGGAAATCCTTGAGGCCAAGATCGACCGTTGGATCGCCAGCAAGAAAGCCTGATCACCTGCCAAGGAGCCACCATGCCGCGCTGGAAACCCCGACTTGCCCTGCTCTGCCTGTTCGCGTGCTCCAGCCTTGCCGGGGCAGTGACCTTGGCTCCACCTGATCCGGGTATCGATGGTTTGATGCAGCGCTACGACGGCCAGGTGCCCGGCGCTTCGGTGCTGGTGTTGAAAGACGGCCAGCCCGCGTTCCGCCGCAGCTACGGACTGGCGGTACTGGAAGACGGCACGGCCGCAACTCCGGCCAGCAACTTCCGCCTGGCCTCGGTCAGCAAGCAGTTCACCGCCGCGGCGGTCCTGCTGCTGGCCGAAGACGGCAAACTGGGCATCGACGACCCAGTGAAGAAGTGGCTGCCCAGCCTGCCGGCAGTGGCCGATACGATGACCCTGCGGCAGCTGCTCAGCCACACCAGCGGCCTGCTCGACTACGAAGAGCTGATGGATCCGGCCGATACCCGTCAGGTCCACGACGTCGACGTGCTGCAACTGCTGCAGAAAGAGAACCGTACATACTTCACACCCGGCAGCGACTACCGCTACAGCAACAGCGGCTATGCCTTGCTGGCACTGGTGGTGGGCAAGGCCTCAGGCAGCGACTTCGCCAGCTTCCTGCGCCAACGCATTTTCCTGCCGCTGGGCATGAGCAACACCTACGCACATCAGGACGGCGTCGATGAGGTGCCCAATCGCGCCTACGGCTACAGCCAGATCGATGGTCGCTGGCAGCGCACCGACCAGAGCACCACCAGTGCCGTGCTCGGCGATGGCGGCATCTATTCTTCCATCGACGACCTGGCCAAGTGGGATGCGGCGTTGTACGACGAGCGCCTGTTGAAAGCAACGTCGCTGAAACTGGCCTTCAGCCCGGCAACGAAAACCAACGAACCCGACGTGCCGTTCTATGGCTTTGGCTGGCGCATCAATGGCGATGCGCTATGGCATAGCGGCGAGAGCATCGGCTTCCGCAATGTGATCGTGCGTTACCCCACGCAGAAGCTGACGGTGATCGTGTTGAGCAACCGCAACGAACCCGAACCCTATGCGTTGGCCATCGACATCGCACGGCGCTGGCTGGATGCCGCGCGATGAGTCTGCTTGGCATCCACCATGTTGCGGTGATTGCGGCGGATTACGCGCGTTCGCGGGATTTCTATGTGCGCATCCTCGGGTTGGAAGTGATTGCCGAGAACTACCGCAGCGAGCGTGACTCGTGGAAGCTCGACCTGCGCCTGCCCGATGGCAGCCAGCTGGAACTGTTCTCCTTCCCGAACCCTCCCGCACGCCCCAGCCGACCTGAAGCCTGTGGATTGCGCCACCTCGCCTTCCGCGTTGCAGCACTGGATGAAGTGGTCGCCCATCTGCAGCACGAAGGCGTTGCCTGCGAACCAATCCGCGTGGACGAATTCACCGGCCGCCGCTTCACCTTCTTCGCCGACCCCGACGACCTACCGCTGGAACTCTACGAGACGCCAGCCCGGTAGTGCCGAGCCATGCTCGGCAGAGGCTTTCCCCGCGAAAAGCCCCCCTCACCCCAACCCCCGCTCCGCGCCCCAGCCCTTGCGCCAGCGCAAGGTCGTTCAGAATGGGCACGAACCAGTGGTTCGTACACGCCCCTCCTTCACCCCGCGGGCGGGAGGGGGGCTTTAAGCAGGAGCGGGACCTGTAGTGCCGAGCCATGCTCGGCAGAGGCTTTCCCGGCAACACATCCGCGCAACGGATTGTATGACCGGCGTAAACCTCAAAGCCAAAGCAAGATCAACAGCGATAGAGCTAACCCCTCCCCAACCCTCCCCTACGCCTACGGCGCAAGGGAGGGAGCGTAGAACCATGCTCGGCAGAGGCTTTCCCAGCAACACATCAGCGCCTCAGATTGTGGGAGCGGCGTAAGCCGCGAAGCCAAGGCAAAAGATCAGAAGCGATAAAGCCACCCCTTCCCCAACCCTCCCCTTGGCCTTCGGCCAAAGGGAGGGCGCAACAACAGGTCACATTCCGACCGTAACCACGTCCCTGGTCCTAATGACTTCCGGCGCATTGCCCGGAACCCGGCTGTAGCTGAATGTGACAGCCATCATCCAAGGAGAGGTTCGGTCCCCATGCTGCAGATCCGAGGTTTGTCGAAGACCTACGCCAATGGCGTACAAGCACTGAAAAACGTCGATCTCGACATCCCGCGCGGCATGTTCGGCCTGCTCGGCCCCAATGGTGCAGGCAAATCATCCTTGATGCGCACCCTGGCCACCCTGCAGGAGGCCGATGCAGGCAGTGCCACGCTGACCACCGCCGATGGCGCCAGCATCGACATCCTGCGCGACAAGGACGCACTGCGCCGCAAGCTCGGCTACCTGCCACAGGATTTCGGCGTATACCCGAAAGTCAGCGCGCTCGATCTGCTCGACCATTTCGCTGTGCTCAAGGGCCTGACCGCGCGCAAGCAGCGCAAGGAAGTGGTTGAAGGCCTGCTGCAACAGGTGAATCTGTGGGATGCACGCAAGCGCAAGCTGGGCACTTATTCCGGCGGCATGCGCCAGCGCTTCGGCATTGCCCAGGCCCTGCTCGGCAACCCGCAACTGGTGATCGTCGATGAGCCCACCGCCGGCCTGGACCCGGAAGAGCGCAACCGTTTCCTCAACCTGCTGGCCGAGATCGGCGAGAACGTGGCGGTGATCCTGTCCACCCACATCGTCGAAGACGTCACCGACCTGTGCCCGACCATGGCCATCATGAACAAGGGCGAGGTGCTGCTGACCGGGCGCCCAGCCGACGCCATCGGTGCCTTGCAGGCACAGGTATGGCGCAAGCAGGTGGCCAAGGCCGCGCTGCCGGAGTACGAAGCCCGTTTCACGGTGCTGTCGACACGATTGGTTGGGGGCCATCCGGTGATCCACGTGTTCGCCGACAACTGCCCTGAAGCAGGCTTCGAACCGGTAGCGCCGGGTCTCGAGGACGTCTACTTCCAGCGCCTGCGTCTGCAGGCGCAGACCGCCTGACGGAGACGACCATGACCCTCGCCTTCCTGCGCTTCGAGCTGCGTGAGCAGCTGCGTTCTCCATTATTGTGGCTGCTTGCGGTACTGCTCGCGCTGCTCGCCTTCGGCGCTGCCTCCAGCGATGCCATCCAGATCGGTGGTGGCATCGGCAATGTGCACCGCAATGCACCGTCGGTTATTGCGTTTTTCCTGGCTGTATTTTCGATGCTGGGTTTGTTGGTTGTAACGTTGTTCGTCAGCAACGCCCTGCTTCGCGATTTCGATCTGAATACAGACGAGTTGATCTTTTCAAGTCCCATCAAACGTCGTCACTATCTTCTCGGCCGCATAGGCGCGGCACTGATTGCCAGCCTGATGATGTACGTGGTCATCGCCATCGGCACCTTCGTGGCACAGTTCATGCCATGGATCGATTCCGCCCGACTCGGCCCCGTGTCATTGCGACCGTATTTTTGGTCGTTCTGCATCATGCTGGTGCCAAACCTACTGTTCGCAACCTCATTGCTGTCACTACTAGCGGTAGTTACCCGCAGTATTCTCTGGGTTTACATTGGCGTCATAGCGTTCTTTGTGCTGTATTTCGTCAGCGGCAGCCTTCTGGCAGATGTCGACAACCGCCACATCGTTGCGCTGCTTGATCCATTCGGCCTGCGTCCTCTAGGGCTGGCGATGCGCTACTGGTCGGCGGAAGAGAGCAATACGGGCCTACCCGCTTTCAGCGGATATCTGCTGGAGAACCGCCTATTGTGGTTGAGCGTCACCGCCATTTTGTATGCCGCAACCTTCGCGCTGTTCCGCATCGAGCGCAGTGGCACCGGACGCAAGCGCGGCAACAAAATCGCCGCTGCGATCAGCTCCGAACGCAGGAACACCAGTGTCAACGTTCCAAAGACGACGCCTGCCTTCACAACAGGCACGGGCTGGCGGCAACTGCTGCAACAAGTTGCCTTCGATACAAAAGGCGTCTTCCGCGGCGTTCCATTCCTGGTATTGCTGGCCTTGGCGATGGCCAATTTCATCCCCACCGCCTTGCACCGTCGCACCATGTACGGCACACCCAGTTGGCCGGTCACTTCGCAGATGCTGGAGGCACTGCAAGGCAGCTTCAGTTTCGTACTGATCTTCATCGTGCTGTTCTACGCGGGCGAACTGGTCTGGCGTGAACGCAGCGCGCGTATCGCTGGCATCAGCGATGCCATGCCGGTACCGAACTGGGTGCCGCTGCTGGGCAAGTTCCTGACCCTGATCGCAGTGGTATTGGCGTTCCAAGCGGTCGGCGGAGTTACCGCCATCGCCATCCAGCTGAGCAAGGGTTATACCCAGATCGAGCCGCTGCTGTACTTCAAGACACTGGCGCTGGACTCGGTGGTCTACATCCTGATGGGCGGCATGGCGCTGGTACTGCAGGTACTGAGCAACAACAAGTTCATGGGGTACGCCCTGCTGATCCTGTTGCTGATCGGGCAGTCGGTGCTGGGCATGCTCGACTACACCCAGAACCTGTACAACTTCGGTAGCTGGCCGAATGCACCGTATTCGGACATGAATGGTTATGGTCACTTCCTGACCGGGCAGCTGGCCTTCCAGGGCTATTGGGCGCTGTTCCTGCTGGCATTGCTGTTGCTGTGCGCAGCCCTGTGGGTACGCGGTGTGGATTCGGGTTGGCGGCAACGCCTGCGTCTGGCCAAGCAGCGCCTGCGCGGTCCGCTGGGGGCAGGCCTGGCGGGCGCCACGCTGGCCTTCATCGCCTGCGGCGGCTGGCTGTACTGGAGCACCAACATCCGCAACGAGTTCGTCTCGCCGGACCAGCAGTTGGACCGCCAGGCCCGTTACGAACGCGAATACCGCAAGTACAAGGACCTGCCGCAGCCACGCATCGTCGCCATCGACAACAACGTCGACCTGCACCCGGAAACCCAATCGGTGCGCATCGATGGTGTCTACCGCGTGCGCAATACACATTCGGCGGCGATCCCCGACATCCACGTTGCGATGGGCGATGACCGCACACTGGCCAACATCGAGATGGGCGGTGCCAAGTTGAATACCCACGATGAGGAACTGGGCTACCGCATCTACCATCTGGATACACCGATGGCACCGGGTGAGGAACGTGACATCCGCTTCACCGTCGATATCCATCCCAACGGCATCACCGCCGACCAGGCGCAGAGCCAGATCGTCGACAACGGCAGCTTCTTCAACAGCCGTGTACTGCCGGCCTTCGGCTACGACAGCGGCGCAGAGATCGGCGACCGCAACGAGCGCCGCAAGCGTGACCTCGGCGAACCGACACGCATGCCAAAGCTGGAGGATCAGGCCGCACGCGCCAATACCTATATCTCCAACGATTCGGATTGGCTGGATTTCCGCAGCACCATCTGCACCGCACCGGACCAGATCGCCTTGGCACCGGGCTACCTGCAGAAGGAGTTCAAACGCGATGGCCGCCGCTGCTTCAGCTACGCCATGGACCGGCCGATGCTGAACTTCTACGCCTATCTGTCGGCACGCTGGACAGTGAAGAAGGCCACCTACAAGAACATCCCGATCGAGATCTATTACGACGCCAAGCATCCGTACAACGTAGACCGGATGATCGAAGGTGTGCAGAAGTCACTGGCCTATTACGAGGCCAACTTCAGCCCGTACCAGCACAAGCAAGTGCGCATCATCGAATTCCCGGGCTACCAGTCGTTCGCGCAGAGTTTTGCCAACACCATCCCCTACTCGGAGTCGATCGGTTTCATCGCCGACCTGCGCGACAAGGATGATGTTGACTATGTGTTCTATGTCACCGCGCATGAAGTGGCGCACCAGTGGTGGGCACATCAAGTAATCAGCGCAAACGTCCAAGGTGCGACGATGCTGACCGAGTCACTTTCCCAATACTCGGCATTGATGGTCATGGAAAAGGAATACGGCCGCAGTCAAATGCGTCAATTCCTGAAGACCGAGTTGGATCGGTACTTGTCAGAACGTGGCGGTGAATACGTTGAAGAGCAACCGCTCTATCGCAACGAGAACCAGCAGTACATCCACTATCGGAAGGCTTCGTTGGTGTTCTACCGCCTGCGCGAGGAAATGGGCGAGGAAGCACTGAACCGTGCGCTATCCCGTTTCATCCAGGCCAAGGCCTTCCAGCAGCCGCCGTACACCACCTCGGCCGAACTGCTGGACTTCATCCGAGCAGAAGCCAAGCCCGAGCAGCAGGCTTTGATCACCGACCTGTTTGAGAAGATCAGCTTCTACGACAACCGCGTGGTCGAGGCCAATGCCAAGAAGCGCGCCGACGGCCGCTACGAAGTGACCCTGCAACTGCACGCCGACAAACGTTACGCCGACGGCATGGGCAAGGAGACCGCAGGCACGCTGGACGACTGGATCGAGGTCGGTGTGTTCGCCAAGGGCGCCTCGGGCAAGGAACGCGATGAGAAGGTGCTGTACCTGCAGCGTCATCACATCACCGCCGCCGCGCCCAGCATCACGGTCACCGTGGACCAGCGGCCCGACGAAGCCGGCTTCGACCCGTACAACAAGCTGATCGACCGGGTTTCGGCCGACAACCGCAAGCGGGTGACAGTGCAGTAAACCAAAGAGGCGCAAAGTCCGCGCTCTTGCTCAAAGCCCCTCTCCCGTCTGCGGGAGAGGGGTTGGGGTGAGGGCCGCTTCCAGGGCATTACCGGGAAAGCCCCTGCCGAGCATGGCTCGGCACTACAGCCCCTGCTCTTGCTTAAAGCCCCTCTCCCGCCTGCGGGAGAGGGGTTGGGGTGAGGGCCGCTTCCAGGGCATTACCGGGAAAGCCCCTGCCGGGCATGGCTCGGCACTACATGTCGGAAATCTGCTGCACTGCGGATTCCGTACGGGACCGAATGCGGTTACATTCGGCTCGTAACAGCGCCACCGGCCGCTGACCAAACCCACCCTGGGAGGGGAAACATGCGTACTACCTTCAAGACCCTGTTGCTGGCCCTGCCGCTGCTGGCCGCCGGTTTCTCCGCCAGCGCCAGTGACAGCGCTGCCGGCCGCTGGCGCACCATCGATGACGAAACCGGCCGGGTGAAGTCCATCGTCGAAATCACCCAGGCCGCCAACGGCACCCTCAGCGGCAAGGTGCTGCAGGTACTGCAGTCCGAGCATGGCCCGCATCCGCTCTGCAACAAATGTGAAGGCGCCAACAAGGGCAAGCCGATCGAAGGCATGACCATCCTCTGGAACGTCCGCCCGGACGGCGCCAACAAGTGGGCCAACGGCACCATCCTGGACCCGGCCAAGGGCAAGACCTACAGCTCCAAGGTCGCCTTGGTGGACAACGGCCGCAAGCTGGACGTGTCCGGTTGCATCGCCTTCATCTGCCGCACCCAGACTTGGCTGCGCGACCAGTAAGCGGTTTGAGGCTTCTGCTTGAGGCTTCTGCTTGAGGCTTCTGCTTGAGGCTTCTGCTTGAGGCTTCTGCTTGAGGCTTCTGCTTGGGGCTTCTGCTTGGGGCTTCTGCTTGAGGCCCTTGCTTTAGCCCCTCTCCCGCCTGCGGGAGAGGGGTTGGGGTGAGGGGAAGCTTCTAGCTACGTGAAGTCAAAAGCCCCCCTCATCCGCCCTTCGGGGCATCCCCGCCTTCGCGGGGACAGGCTCTTCTCCCGCAAGCGTGAGAAGGGAAAGCTCTGATTCCGCTCCCTGTCTGGCAAGCGCCAGCCGAAGCCAAAGCCAAGCTCCAGCCCAAAGCCCCAGCCCCGGTCTCCCGGGGCTGCTTCTTTTCAGCCATGCGATAATCTGCAGTCCCCTGCTGCAAACCATCGCCATGACCCGCAACGCCTTAGTCACCAACGCCCTACCCTACGCCAACGGCCCGCTGCACCTCGGCCACCTGGTGGGTTACATCCAAGCCGACATCTGGGTGCGTGCGCGGCGAATGATGGGCGAGAAGGTCTGGTACGTCTGCGCCGACGACACCCACGGCACGCCGATCATGCTGGCCGCCGAGAAGGCCGGGGTAAGCCCGGAAACCTTCATCGCCAACATCCAGGCCGGCCATGAGCGCGATTTCGCCGCCTTTGGCGTGGATTTCGACCATTACGACTCGACCAACTCGGCCACCAACCGCGAGCTGACCGAGGCCCTGTACGCCAAACTCGACGCCGCCGGCCATATCAGCCGTCGCTCGGTGGCGCAGTTCTACGACCCGGCCAAGGGCATGTTCCTGCCCGACCGCTACATCAAGGGCACCTGCCCCAAGTGCAAGTCGCCCGACCAGTACGGCGACAACTGCGAAGTCTGCGGCGCCACCTACGGCCCGACCGACCTGATCGAACCGAAGTCGGTGGTGTCCGGAGCTACCCCGGAAATGCGCGATTCGGAGCATTACTTCTTCGAAGTCGGCCGCTTCCAGGACTTCCTGCGCGAATGGCTGGCTGGCGACGTGGCCCTGCCCGGCGTGAAGGCCAAGCTGGCTGAGTGGCTGGATGCCGAAGGCGGCCTGCGCGCGTGGGATATCTCGCGTGATGCGCCCTACTTCGGTTTCGAGATTCCGGGTGCACCGGGCAAGTACTTCTACGTGTGGCTGGACGCGCCGATCGGCTACCTGTCCAGCTTCAAGAACCTGTGCACCAAGACCGGCGACGACTTCGATGCCGTGCTTGCAGCTGACAGCAGCACCGAACTGCACCACTTCCTCGGCAAGGACATCGTCAACTTCCACGGCCTGTTCTGGCCGGCAGTGTTGAAGGGCAGCGGCCTGCGCACGCCGACCAAGCTGCACGTCAACGGCTACCTGACCGTGGACGGCGCCAAGATGAGCAAGTCGCGCGGCACCTTCATCATGGCCCGCACCTACCTGGATGCCGGCCTGGCACCGGAGGCGCTGCGTTATTACTTCGCCGCCAAGTCCTCCGGCGGCGTCGACGATCTGGATTTGAACCTGACCGACTTCACCGCCCGCGTGAACGCCGATCTGGTCGGCAAGTTCGTCAATCTGGCCAGCCGCTGCGCTGGCTTCATCGCCAAGCGCTTCGACGGCAAGCTGGCCGATGTGCTGCCGGACCCGGCCCAGTACGACCGCTTTGTCGCCGCGCTGGCACCGGTTCGCGAGGCCTACGAGCGTAACGACGCCGCGGCCGCCATCCGCCTGACCATGACGCTGGCCGACGAAGCCAACAAGTACATCGACGACACCAAACCGTGGGTCATCGCCAAGCAGGAAGGCGCCGACGCTGAATTGCAGGCGGTCTGCACCCAGGGCCTGAACCTGTTCCGCGTGCTGGTCACCGCCCTCAAGCCTGTGCTGCCGGCCACTGCGCTGCAGGCCGAAGGCTTCCTCAACGCCCCGTTGAATGGCTGGGACGACATCGCCAAGCCACTGACCGCACACAGCATCGCCGCCTACGTGGCGCTGTTCACCCGTATCGACACCAAGATGATTGACGCAATGACCGACGCCTCCAAGGACACCCTCGCCGCCCAGCCCGCTGCCGAAGCCAAGCCGGCCAAGGCCGAAAAGCCTGCCAAGGTCGAAGTGAAGGCCGAAGCCAAGGCCGAAGGTGAAGCCTCCGCGTATATCGGCATCGACGATTTCGCCAAGCTCGACCTGCGTATCGGCAAGGTGCTGGAGTGCGGTTTCGTCGAAGGCTCGGACAAGCTGCTGCGCTTCCTGCTGGACGCCGGCGACCTCGGCCAGCGGCAGATCTTCTCCGGCATCCGTGGTAGCTATGCCGAGCCGGAGGCACTGGTCGGCCGCAACGTGGTGTTCATCGCCAACCTGGCCCCGCGCAAGATGCGCTTCGGCCTGAGCGAAGGCATGATCCTGTCGGCCGGTTTCGACGGCGGCGCGCTGGCGCTGCTGGATGCCGATGGCGGCGCATTGCCGGGCATGCCGGTTCGCTGAAGCCGGGAATCGTGAATAGAGAATCGGGAGTCGTAGAAGCAGGAGCTTGGCTTCATGGCTTCCGCAGCTCGCCCGGCCCGGCCATAAGTGCAAAAGAACGAAAGCCGTAGCGATGTCGGGAATCACGGCCCTTCCGATTCCCTGTTCCCAACTCCCTATTCCCGGCACTCATGCAACTAGCGCTCTTCGACTTCGACCACACCATCACCGTCTGTGACACCTACAGCCGGTTCCTGCGTCGTGTGGCCACGCCGGAACAGCGCGCGCAGGGCTGGTGGCGGATTGGACCGTGGTTGCTGGCCTACCGGCTGAAGCTGATCTCCGCCGAGCGCATCCGTCGCCGTGTCACCTCACAGGTGTTCACCGGCCGCCATGCGGGTGAAGTCACCCAGATGGCGCGCGACTACGCACGCGAGCACCTGCCGGGCATGGTGCGCCCGGAAATGCTGGAGCAGATCCAATGGCACAAGGCGCAGGGCCACACCGTTGCTGTGGTATCGGCCTCCATTGATCTGTACCTGCAGCACTGGTGCGATTCGCTTGGCCTGAAGATGATCTGCAACAAGCTGGAAGTGCAGGACAATCGCCTCACCGGGCGCTACGCCGAACGCGACTGCGGGCGGCACAAAGTCGCACTGGTACGACGCATGTTCGACCTGGGGTCGTTCCAACGCATCCATGCCTACGGCGACAGCAGCGAAGACAAGCCCATGCTGGCGCTGGCACACGAGCGTTGGTATCGCGGCAAATGCTTGACCTGAGCCCCTCTCCCTCCGGGAGAGGGGTTGGGGTGAGGGCGAACAGCAGGACTCTCCAATGAATACCCAACCCTCATCCGACGCTGCACGCCACACTCTCCCGGAGGGAGAAGGAAGGGCTGCGCTGGTCGAACGTCTCGACCGCCTGCTGCCGCAGACTCAGTGTGGGCAATGCGGCTATGACGGCTGCCGCCCGTACGCCGAAGCCATGGCTGCTGGCGACGCCGGCATTGATCACTGCCCGCCCGGTGGTGATGCCGGTGCGCGTGCGCTAGCCCATCTTCTAGGTGTTGCCGCCCTGCCCTACAACCGCAGCCGTGGTGAGCACAAACCGGCGCAGGTTGCAGTGATCGTCGAGGCCGACTGCATCGGCTGCACCAAGTGCATCCAGGCCTGTCCCGTCGATGCCATCGTCGGCGGCGCCAAATACATGCATACCGTGCTGGCCGACCTGTGCACCGGCTGCGAGCTGTGCATCCCGCCCTGTCCGGTGGATTGCATTGAGCTGCAGGTTGTGGCGAACCCAGGTTTTGTAGGAGCGGCGTAAGCCGCGAAGCTCGTAGAAGCCCCGCGAGCGAAGATCCCAATTTCCGGCGTCAATCCATAACAGAACGTGCGTCGAAGCAGCCACTTCAGATCGTGTTGAACGCTGCAATCCAAACACTGTTGGCTTCGCGGCTCATGCCGCTCCTACAAACAGCTGCAGTGCTCCCTCAATACTCGTCATCCTCGCCCTTCGGCGCCAGCGGCGGCACGGTGTACTGCCGTCCATGCGCCTGGCAATCTGCAATCAAGGCCTCTGCATCGGCGCGCACTATCGCGCGCGTGCCCAGCGGATACCGGTTGTCCTCGACCAGATCCGTGTGCAGATCGGTAACCGGCGAGAACGATGCGGAAACCGCATACCGTTCCTCCGAGGTAGCCAGCGCGTCGCCGCCCCACCAACGGATCAGCCATTGCGCGTTGTCCCAGATCAGCACCGTTTCCACCGTGCCGCCGTCGAGCTGATAGCCAACCGCGCAGAAATGGTTGGGCACGCGGCGATCGCCAAATCGACGTACTGTGTTGCGCAGCTCGGCCTCGATCAGCTTGAACTGCGGATACTCCAACGGATCAATGCGCTGCGCGGGCACCCGCGCGTAGATCATCTTCGCCAGCGGCGCCTGCGCCGATGGAGCAGCAGACGCGGCCGCACTGGCAGCAGTCAGGGCGCAACACATTGCAAACAACAAACTTCCTTTCATTTCCTTCCCTTGCCTCCCTGCAAAGACAGCAACAACCTCAAAGCTTGATCTGCCCGGATGCCACGGCACCCTGAGCAGATCAGCAGTGGTCACTCGGCCCGCTTACGGCACCGCAGCGGTGATCACGATCTCGATCTTCCACGCCGGGTTGGCCAGCTTGGCCTGCACGGTAGCGCGCGACGGCGTTGCACCCTGCGGCACCCACTTGTCCCAGGCTTGGTTCATGCCCGCGAAGTCGGCAAGGTCGGCCAGGAAGATCTCGGCGCGCAGGATCTTGGTCTTGTCGGTCGGGGCCAGACGCAGCAGATCGTCGATGGCCTGCAGCACCTGCTCGGTCTGGCCAACGATATCGGCGCTGGTATCTTCCGGCACCTGGCCAGCCAAGTAGGCCACGCCGTTGTGAATGGTCATTTCCGACATGCGCGGGCCGGTATCGAAGCGCTGGATCATTGGGGTGACTCCGTGTTGTGGGTGTGCCTGCCATTGTGAGGGCAAGCGGAAGTTTCAGGCGTTTCTTTGCGTGAACGCCGCCATGCTGCCGACGCCACCAACAGCAGCCAGCCCACCACCGCGGCAATCACCAGCTTCTGCCCCAGTCCACGCGGGCTATCGCGCCACAGCACATGCAGCCACAGCCCGGCGAAGGCCAGCCATGCCCATATCCATGCCAGCCGGTGCAGGCGCTGCCACCGTGCGTCGCGATCGAAGCACCAGGCCTGCAGCAGCATCGCCACGGTCACGCACAGGAAAGCGGTCTGCGCAGCCAAGCCATGCAGCAAGGGCGCCAACAGCGGTGCATGCTGCGGCAACCAGCTGTCACCAATCGCCACACCGGCCAAACCGAGCCCGGCTACCGCAAACAAACTGGGCGGCAAGCCACGTCGCGCACTCCCATCCGCCTGCCGGTACAGCATCAAACCGAGCGCGGCGATGGCCAAGGCCAGCAAGCAGTAGGCGCCGCGCAGCAGGACACCATATGGGCCGTGCAGATACAGGCTGAGGGTGGCGCGCACCCAGTCCAGGTCGTCTCGGGCAAACTGCAGGCCGATCGCAATGATCAAGAACAGCAGCAACGCCAACACTACCGCCAATGCCGGTACGGCCGATTGTCCCTTTGCACTGCGCTGACTACCGCCCATTCCCACTCCCCAGCGTTTGAGCTGCCAAGTCTAGTCGCCTGCAGCCACCACGCCGACTGAAGCCGGTGAAAACGTCCCAGCGCGCGCATGCAGCCATCATCACGCATGAGGGCTAGTCTTATGCGTCCGCGCCGCGCCAGCGCATACCCCTCAACACCTGCATGACCGCGTCTTCCTCGTCTTCGGAACCTTCAACGCCGGGTTGGCGCCGTATCGCTGCCATCCTCGTCACCTTGGCCATCATGGCGATGGCACTGCATGCATTGGCCGGCGAGTTCAGCGACCACGGCTACCACCAGATCCGCAGCGCCGTACGCGGGCTTTCATGGTCGCAACTGGGCATGGCAACGTTATTGG
Organism: Stenotrophomonas sp. STEN020; assembly: GCF_056760195.1. Lineage (NCBI taxonomy): Bacteria > Pseudomonadati > Pseudomonadota > Gammaproteobacteria > Lysobacterales > Lysobacteraceae > Stenotrophomonas > Stenotrophomonas sp. STEN020. The sequence goes on along the minus strand of NZ_JBRREI010000027.1, from coordinate 39,635 downwards.
GCATGGCCAGCTATGCCTGCCTGATCGGTTTCGATGCGATCGGCCTGCGCCGCGCCAAGCATCCGTTGCCGGCAACTCGCGTCGGCATCACCGCCTTCCTGGCGCATGCCGCGGGGCAGACGCTGGGCTTTGCCGCACTCACCGGTGGCGCCATCCGCGTACGCAGCTACGGCCAGGCCGGGCTGAGCCTGGCCGAGATCGGCCAGGTGGTGCTGATGAGCACCTTGGGCTTTGTGTTCGGCGCATGGCTGCTGCTCGGCCTGGCCTTGCTGCTGGAGCCCGGCGCCGCTGCGCTGGCGCTACCTATATCGGCCAGCGCGGTTCACGCATTGGGCATCGCCATGCTGGTTGGCTTCGCCGCGATGCTGCTGCTGGTGGGCCGCGGCGGCCGAAGCGTGGGTTGGGGCCAGCACCGCATGTGGATACCTGACCGGCGCACGGTGCTGGAAGTCACCGCGCTGAGCGTGGTTGAGCTGGGTCTGGCATCGGCCGCGTTCTACGTACTGTTGCCGGCGCAGGCCGAGGTCAGCTTCATGGGCTTCGTCGGCCTGTATCTGGTCGCAGTGGTGGCCGGGCTGGTGTCTACGGTGCCGGCCGGGCTGGGCGTGTTCGAGTGGAGCCTGCTCAAGCTGCTGCCACAGGTGGCACCGGCTGCCATCCTCGCCGCTGCCGTGGCCTATCGCGTCACCTACTACCTGCTGCCGCTGTTCCTGTCGGCGCTGCTCGCCGCCCTGGCCAGCGTGCGGCGCCCGCTGCGCAGCGGTGCTGGCACAGCCTGGTCGATAGTCCGGCCATGGTTACCGCAACTGATCGCGCTGGCGGTGTTCGCCGCCGGTGCGCTGCTACTGATCGACGGCACGCTACCCGTACCGCATCAGCGACTACTGCCGGCATCACTGCCGATCGTGGAAACCTCGCATCTGCTCGGCAGCCTGGGCGGTGTATTGCTGCTATTGATCGGGCAAGGCCTGCAACGGCGCAGCCACTCCGCCTGGATGCTGGCATTGGCGCTGTGTATTGTCCTGCCGGTGCCGGCCTGGTTGCGCGGCGGCCATCTGACCGTGGCGCTGACCTTGCCGCTGGTAGCGGTGGCGCTATGGGCGGCGCGACGCGAGTTCTACCGCGAAGGCGCGCTGCTGGATGAGGCGTGGTCGTGGCCATGGCTGCGCAATGTCGCGCTGGTGCTGGTGGCGACGGTGTGGCTGCTGTTCTTCGTCTACAGCCACGTCGAATACCAGAACGAGCTGTGGTGGCAGTTCGCCACCTCCGGCAATGCGCCACGTGCGCTACGCGCCTTGCTGCTGGTCTGCATCGCGCTGATCGTGTTCGGGCTGGCGCGCCTGCTGCACAGCACCCGCAGCCCACTGCCCTTGCCGGATGCAGCAACATTGGAGCAACTGCGCCCGGTGCTTGCCTTGGCCCAGGACACCCAAGCCTGCGTAGCAATGACCGGCGACAAGGCGATCCTGCGCAGCGAGGCCGGCGATGGCTTCGTGATGCTGCAGCGTTACGGCGGCTCGTTGGTGGCGATGGGGGATCCGGTTGGACCACCGCAGGTGGCAGCGGCCCTGATCTGGCGTTTCCGCGAGGAAGCCGACCGGCTGGGCCTGCGTCCGGTGTTCTACCAGACCAGCGACAAGTATTGGCAACACTATCTGGATCTTGGCCTGACCCTGGTCAAGCTGGGCGAGGAAGCGATGGTGCCACTGCAGGATTTCAGCTTGGCTGGCAGCGAACGCGCGGATCTGAGGCAGGCATGGAACAAGGGCAAGCGACTGGGTCTCAGCTTCAGGCTGGCCGATGCCAGCGAGGTCCCGGCCTTGTTGGGCGAATTGGCGGAAATCTCCGACGCATGGCTGGACGAAAAGGCTGGCGAAGAGAAGGGCTTCTCGCTGGGCAGTTTCGAGCCCGCCTATTTGAGTCGCTTCCCGGTGGCACTGGTCGAGGCAGAGGGCCGCATCGTCGCCTTCGCGAATATCTGGCAGGCACCAGCCGGGCATGAGCTGTCAGTGGACCTGATGCGACATCGCCCGGACGCCCCCAAGGGGACGATGGATTTCCTGTTCATCGAACTGTTCCTGTGGGGCGCGGCGAATGGCTATACCCGTTTCTCGCTGGGCATGGCACCACTGACTGGCCTGGCCCAGCACCGGCTGGCCGGTCGCTGGAACCGTTTTGCCAATCTGGTCGCCCGACATGGTGAGCGTTTCTATGGCTTCAGCGGACTGCGCCGCTTCAAGTCCAAGTTCGCACCGGAATGGCGGCCGCGCTATCTGGCCGCACCCGGTGGTGTGCATCTACCTGCTGCGTTGCTGGATGTGACCCGGTTGATATCGCTGGATCCGAGCCGAAGGTAGGTTTATTGAATTGTGGGGGGGGGGGGGGGGGGGGGGGGGGGGGGGCGGGGGGGGGGGGGGGGGCGCGCGGGGGGGGGCCGGCGCCGCCCCCCCCCCCCCCCCCCCCCCACCCGCCCCCCCCCCCCCCCCCCCCCCCCCACAACAGCCCAGATAAATCGCTACGGCCCCTGCACGTGCTGCAGGATCGCCTTGGCCAGCCCATCGTAATCGCCTTCAAAGTGATGATCGCCGGGCAGCTTGATCAACTGCGCACTGCCGACCGGCAACTTCGGGCACAGCGCATCATCGTCATCGGCGCCGTAGATGCACAGCGTGCGATCAGCAGCCATGCGACGTATCTCAGGTGCAATCGGCAGGCCGTCATCACTACCGCTGGAAATCCAGTTGCTGACATGGAATTCATAGTCGGCAGTTTCACCCACCGACATCAGCGCGGTCATCCGCAGCATCTGTGCGGTGGCCGGCGGCAGCTTGTTGATGGCCGCCGGCAGCACGTCGGCGCCCTGCGAGAAGCCGATCAGCATCAGCTTGGGCCGCTGCCAATGGTTGCCGTAGTAACGCGCAATCCGGTCCAGATCGACAGCAAAGCCTGCCGGTGTGCGCTCACTCCAGAAGTAGCGCAGCGAATCCACGCCGACTACCGGAATCCCTGCCTGCGCCAGCGCACCAGCCACATCCTTGTCCAAACCCGCCCAGCCACCATCGCCGGATACAAATACCGCGAAGGTATCGCCCTGTCCGCTGGCCGGCACCTCCACCAGCGGCAAACCGTCCAGATCCTGCGGCACCGCCGGCAGGCTGACGCCGCGCTGCGCGCCCAGCACCCGGGCCGCGGCAACTTCGCCAGGCACGGCACTGCCTGCGCGGGTACGTTCGAACTGACGCGCCCATGGCACTGCGTCAATGAAAGTCGTCACCGCCGTCGCCGGGCACGCCTGCCCCTTGCCTGCAGCCGCGTTCAACCAGGGGAAGCGCAACGGCTGCGGCAGCAGTGCCTGCCCCTTGATTGCATCGCCGCAGGTCATCGTCGCGTTGCGCAGCTGCGGGCAGAAACCTTCGGTCAGCAAGCCGGCAAATACGTCCGGATCAGCCTGGGTGGCGACCGCATACGCAAGCGCCGCACCGGCAGCATCACCGCCGAGGATAGGCAGGCGGTAAGTCGGCACGTGATAGTACGCCTGCACGTAGCGCGAGAAATTCTCCACATCGCCTGCGGAGAAGCCGCACTTGCCGCCCTCCTTGGCCAGTACCTGGTACAAATGCCGAGTATCTATATCGACCACCATCGCGCCGTCATCGCGCAGGGCCTGCAGCCGCGCCTGATGTCCGGCAGAGGCCACAGCATCACCGAACCACAGCACCACGCGCTGTGCCGGTCCACTGGGCAACAGCACCGGCACATGCTCGAATCGCCCATGGCTGACCTGCTCCACAGCCATTGCCGGCGTCGCCAACAGGCTCAGCGCCAGCACACCCATCCCCCACATCACACGTGCCATGTAAAGGCCTCTAGAAACATGCGGCAAAGCCTACGCCCATAGCGGGCAGAAAGATGTCGAAAGCGCAGGCTCCGGCCTGGCGCTGTTTACTCAAGCAACGCCGCGCCATCAAGTCCCGGCCTGCTGCGAACCTGTGGGAGCAGCGTATGCCGCGAAGTTGATGCTGTTCAAACCTCTCCGTCCGATGATGCCCTGGCTTCGCGGCTTACGCCGCACCCACAGAAGATCCGGCGCCAAGGGCCGAACTCAGGAGGACGCGAATGCTCAGCTGAACTGCATTGCCACTCAGGCCTGCGCTTCAGGGTGACGCGCAGTCCATTCAGCCAGTTTCTGCCGGTAGGCCAGCAACTCATCGGTATACAGATCGAGCACACACAGCGGGCAGCCGCTGCCACAGCATTCGTTCGGACCCGGCGCTTCCGGCGGTTGCGGACGCGGATCGGGATCAGGCGTGGCGGTGGCTTGGACGGACAGTTCGTTCATTACAGCGGCCGGTTCGGCCTGATCAGCAGCGGGACAACCCATATTTTAGCCAAAGCGCAGGCTCAGGCCGTGGTCCGTCGCAGGTTGGCACGCGCCGCCGCGTCGTAGCGTTCATGGAAGAAATCGCTGAAAAAGATGCGCGGCTGCACCAATAGCTTCTTCAGGAAACGCCGCCGGTTGAGCCGGAACAGGAAGCCCGGCACCTTGCCCTGGTATTCCTCGGCAATGCCACGGTCATAGGCATCGAAGACCGCCTCCGGTGCGCCCAGGATCGCCATATCGCTGTCCAGGAACAGCGCGGCATCGGCATCCAGCCCGTCACCGCTCAGGCTGCCATGACGCGCGGTGAGTTCAATCAACGCGGTCACCCGCCCCACATCCACTGCGGTATCCGGCAGCCAGCGCTCAATGCCGGACGCAGCCAACTGTGCGGAGCGCGCCTCGTTGTCGCCACGTCCGGCCTCGTAGATCGCATCGTGGTAGAGCACTGCCAGCAACACTTCCAGCGGCTGCTGCCAGCCGGGCCCGGCGGCGACATCGTGGTAGTGATGTAGCACCGCCTGCACATGACCGAAGTTGTGATACGCGCGCGGCGGCTGCGCGTAGGCGGTTTTCAGCTCGGCCAGCAGCGGTGGCGGCAGGGTCTGCAGCAAGTCATTCATGCCGGCATCTTGGCACGAAGCTGTGAAGCAAACGTGGCGTCGGGCAAACGCAAGAATCCGCAACGAAGCGCTTGCGCTGCTCGCGGCACAGCGCGCTCAGCCCAGCTGCCAACGGCCTTCGATCTGGTAACGCCCTTGCCCGAGGAAACTGCGCACCAGCACGAATTCACGCACGAACCAGCGCAGCGGCTGCACCGGCTGGATCGGCAGGCGGCGGCGGTCGTACAGCAGAGTCATATGCGGGGTGAAACGGGGGTCCAGCTTGCCGCCCACACCTTGCAGGCAACGGGCCAGTTCCTCGTGTAGGCCGTTCAACAGCTCGGCACCGTACTCGCTGCGCAGCACGAACGGGTTCTGCCGGCTGCCGGCAAAGCTGCCCACCTGATCAAAGCAGACCTCGAACTCGGGCATGCGCACCCGCGCTGCCGCCTGCCGCACCTTGGGCAACAGGCTTGGCGGTAGGCCGGCATAGTCGCCCAGATGATGCAAAGTGACGTGCAGACGCTCGGGGGCCAATGGATGCCCGGCCAGGCCATGCTCCTCGCGCAGGCCATCAGCCAACTCGGCCACCCGCTCAGCCGTGAGCGCATCAGGCATCACCGCGAAGAACAGGCGTTCGGTTGGAATGTCACTGCCCAGGCCCAGGGTCATCTGGGCCTCGGTGGAGGAAAGCTGCTTCGTCATGGTCTGGTATCGAAAGCCGGCTGCCGTACCCGCTCCGTCGCGGCGGCCACTACTGTCTTGGGCCGCGGATACTAGCAGACCACGCCGGCCGCGGCCCGGCCATGGCGAAAATTTAGCCACCGCCCGGCAAGCCAAGCCGCACAAGGGCTGCCAATAGTTATCCACATGTTTGCACAGCGCTGGTCCACACCCGCTGTGGATTTGTCCCCTGCCTGCTTCCATACCCCCGTAACAGGCCTACACTGGGCAGGTCGCAGCAAACTCCGGGTGATCGCCATGATCGGTTGGAACGCGTTGGTCCTGCTCGTTGCCAGCAGCGTGGCCTTGGCCGCGCCAACGCCAACGCCAGTCCCCGCTCAGGTCCCCAGCCCGGAACAAGTAATGGCGATCCCGCCGGAAGTGCGGGTGCTACTGCGGGATCGGGTCCTCAAGGTGGCCAATTCACCGGAGCAACGCCTGCAACGATTGGTCGAGCTGGTGTTCCGCCCGGAGGGACTGGGCCTGGAGTACGACACTGAAGCCACACTCACCGTCGCCGAGACCTGGCAACAACACCGTGCCAATTGCCTGTCCTTCACCTTGTTGTTTGTCGCCTTGGCCCGCGAGATCGGTCTGGACGCGCACATGCAGGAGGTGGGGCAAGTGGTGTCCTGGTATCAGGACCAGGGGCTGATCTTCAATGCCGGCCACGTCAATGTAGGCATGCGTGTGGATGGACGCCCGGCAACCCTGGATCTGGACAGCAACGTACTGTACGACCGCCGCGGCCCACAGCCGATCAGCGACCGCCGCGCGCTCGCCCACTTCTACAACAACCGCGGCGCCGAGCAGCTGGCCGCACACGACTACTCCGGTGCCCGCGCCTATCTCGACGCTGCGCTGCGCATGGACCCGCGTTTTGTACCGGCTTGGAGCAACCTTGGAGTGCTGGATTCACGCGAAGACGACCTCAGTGCCTCCGCCAGGGATCTGGAAACCGCGCTGTCGATCGACAGCTCGCACGCCCCGGCCCTGCACAACGCTACAAAGCTCTATCAGCGCATGGGCGACACAAGCCGCGTGACACAAATGCAGGCACGGCTGGAACAGGTGCGCATACGCGACCCGTTCTATCAATTCATGCAGGGAAACACTGCCGAGCGCGACGGCGACTATACATTGGCGGCGCACTACTACCGCGAGGCAGTGCGCCTCTACAGCAAGGCCCACCAATTCCATTTCGGGCTGGCCCGCGCCTACTTCCTCAGCGGCAACAACCGCCTGGCCGAGCGCGAGATGGCGCGAGCTCGTGATCTTGGCGGCGATCAACTACGCGCGGTGTACCAGTCCAAACTGGAAGGCATCCGGCGGCTCGAAGCCCGCCACGCGGCGCGCTGAACGCGCACCGCCGGCGGCTTCAACAGCAAAACCGGCTCAAGCCTTGCGCAGGAAACAGGTCTTCAGCACCAGGCCCTTGATCTTCTCCGAGTTGCCTTCAATGTGCTCGGCATCATCTTCAACCAGACGGATGTTGCGGATCACCGTGCCCTGCTTGAGTGGGATCGACGAACCCTTGACCTTCAGGTCCTTGATCACGGTGACGGTGTCACCGGCCGCCAGCACATTGCCGTTGCTGTCGCGCACCACCAACGTGGATTCGGCGGATTCGCCAGCGGTCCATTCATGCCCACAATCGGCGCAGATCCACAGCGCGCCATCGGCATAGACGTTTTCCAGCGAGCACTGCGGGCAGGAAGTAACAGACATGGGGGACTCCCGTACATTGAATAACCACCTATTGTAGCCGTTCAGCCAAAAACGCTCCCGGCAGCACCAGGCACGTGGCACGGGTCTCACCGAGCGCAAGCCTATGCCCCGCTGCTGACGCACGTCCGTATCCGTGAGCAGCGGCGCACAATTCATCATCCGGGGGGCAGCGATATGAACAGGATGATGGTCACGTTCATTCAGGTAGCGGCACATGCCGGAAAATCGTGACGCGGTTCGTGATCGCGCAGACATGGCGCCAGCGAACAGCCGTTCACGACCAGCATGTGAAGCCAGCCGCGCGGCGGCGTAGTACAGTGCGCGGCCGATTCAGCAGCAAGACGCGCAGGCATCATGAAACTCGGCATCGACTTTGGCACCAGCAACTCGGCCGCCGCCGCACATATAGACGGCAAGGTAGTCCCGGTCAGCTTTGGTGAGGCCCAGCAGTTCCGCACCACGGTGTACTTCCCCGAGGTGATGCGCGACCCCAACGACTTCGAGCTGACCCCGGCACTGGAAGCGCAGGTCGACGACCTGATCGAATCCGGCCGCCGTGACGCCCGTGCAGTCGGCAATACGCGCAGCCATGAGCAGCTGCGCAGCGACGCCATCCGCGTGGTACGCCGGCAATGGATGGAGGAACGCATACGCGAGCCGCGCAGCTCCACCACCCTGCTGCAGAACGCGGTTTATGGTGACGATGCGCTGGAAGCCTATTTCGAAGAGAACGAAGGCAATCTCGTGCAGAGCCCGAAGTCGATGCTGGGCTACAACCTGCATCCGCGCGCCAAGCAGACCATCACCGGCATCGCCACCCATATCCTCGAACACATCCGCCTGACCGCCTCGCGCCAGCTGCAGCGCAATGTGCGCAGCGCCCTGCTCGGCCGACCGGTGCAGTTCCGCAGCTCGATTGGCGCAGCCGGCAACGACCAGGCGCTGGATATCCTGCGCAGCGCGGCAATGGCGGCCGGGTTTGACGAGGTGGACTTCCTCGAAGAACCGGCAGCCGCGGCCATGCACTACCACGCGGTCAGTAGTGAGCGCCACGAGGCGGTGATCGTCGACGTCGGCGGCGGTACCACGGATATCGCCCATGCCAGCGTTGGCGGCAACACCGCGCCGCAGATCCACCGCGCCTGGGGTATCGCACGTGGTGGTACCGATATCGACCTGGCGCTGAGCTTGGCTGGCTATATGCCGCTATTCGGCCGCGGTATCACCCGCGTACCTGCGCACCACTACGTGGAAGCAGCGATGGTGCAGGACATGACCCGCCAGCGTGACTTCCGCCAGCACAGCTACGATGCCGTCGACGTGCCCTATGGCCCGCGTCTGCAAGCCTTGCAGGACACCGGCAATACCGCGCGCCTGTACCGCGCGGTGGAGCAATGCAAGATCGCCCTGAGCAGCCATCCCAACCACCACAGCGTGCTGGACTTCATCGAAGCAGGACTGTCAGTCGACATCGATGCACCGCATCTGACGGCCGCTGCCGGTGGTTATCTGGGCGAGTTGGAGACGTTGCTGCAGCAGGTACGTGCCGATATTGGTCACGACCCTGCGGCGGTGTTCCTGACCGGCGGCATGTCGCGCGCCGGCTATATCCAACAGGCCGCCGCGGCGGCGTTCCCGACGGCCCAGCTGGTGCACGGCGACCCGTCGTTCGGCGTGGTGCAAGGGCTGGCGCTGGCGGCAACAACGAGTGCAGCGGTTGCAGCCTTGTAGGAGCGGCGTGAGCCGCGAAGCCGGAAGCAACGAAACTACGGGCGTGTCTGTAATCTGATTGATTGCGCACTTCGCGGCTCAAGCAGCTCCAACACAAAGCAGTGCCGACCATGGGTCGGCACTGCAGGAGTTGCTTCGAAAAAAAGCGAGGCGATCAGCGATCCAGACTCACGCGCACACCGCCCGAATGCGACTGGATGGAAATGTCGCCATCGCCTCCACCAATCCGCGCATCCAGATTTTTGCCTGGCCCATAACGCGGGGTCTGCACCTGGCCTACATCCGAGCGGATGCTGCCGCTGAAGGTGCTGACCTTCAACTGCGCCGAAGTGTTGGCCGGCAAGCCCAGCGACACCGAGCCACTCACCGTCTCCAGATTGACCCGGCCACCGGGCTGCAAACCAGCGCTGCGCACGCCCAGGCTGCCTGATACCGACTCGGCATTGAGCCGCTGCACCTTGGCCAGATCCAAGGTGATGCCGCCAGACACGGTATTGACCGAGACCTCACCGCCGCTGGCACCGGCCGCATTGATCCCACCGCTGACCGTTCTGGTCTCCAGACGCGATGTCTGCAGCTGCGAGCGGATCGCGCCGCTGACCGTTGTCAACTCGGCCTCAGCAGCGCGCCCATTGGCGGTGATATTGCCGCTGACGGTGCTGCTCTGCAGGCGACGCAGGTCCACATCGGACACATCCACCATCGCGCTGACGGTACTGGTCTGCAGCTGCGCAGCGCGCGGCACGCGCAGCTCCAGCACCGCGCCACGACTGCTGCGGCCGTTCTGCGGGTAAACCACTTTCAAGGCCACCCGGTTGGCACTGCTTTCCACCTCCAGCCGCTGGCCGTCGCCCAGCGAGCCGGTGAGCTGCACTTCGTTGCGGTCCCAGCCACGCACGGTGACTGAACCGGCCACATTGCTCAGCTCCACGCGGCCACCGCTGGACAAGGGCAGATTGCGATTGACCGCGGTCTGCGCAAATGCGCTGCTCAGCGGGGCCAGCAGCAGCGCTGTGGCGATCATATTGCGGATGCAGGCTTTCATCAGGTGCTCCTTCAAGTCGAGAGTCCGGTCGGGTTCACGCCCTTGCGGGTGAGTTCAAGCCGCAGCGCGTAGGTGCGCTGCAACTGTCCAAGTAAAAATGCGGCGTCCGGGCTTTGCGCGATCGCGCTGCGGATGCTGCCGGCGCTTTCATCCAGCTCACGCAGGGCAGGCTGTAGCTCGGTCGCGAGGTTGTCCTGGGGAATCGCCGCCATCGCCTGCCGGTACTGGTAGGTGATGTTGTTGGCCTGATGCTGCAGGGGAGACTCTTCCACAGCCACCGACGCCGCAGGCTGCTGCGGCAATAGCGAAACACTGGCCACACCGACCAACGCGACAACCACCGCCGCTACGGCATAACGCGGCCAGTGGCGCTGCGACGTCCGCCGCACCGGCGCAGCGTTCACAGATGGAGCGGGGGCCGCATCTGTCTGCTGGTTACGCGTGACCTGCTCCAGCTCCGCGGCAACGCGCTGCCACACCGCGGCCGGGGGTACCCGCTCTGCAGGCAGCCCGCGCAGGCGCTGCGCCAACTCATCATCGTGGTCGCGGTCGTCTTCGTAGCTATTCATCATGCGTCTCCAAGCCGCGTGCGCAGCAAACTGCGGGCACGATGCAATTGGGCCTTGGAACTGCCGACAGCCATCTGCAGTTCCACGGCGATTTCCTGGTGTTTCCAGCCTTCAATGTCGTGCAGTACCAGCACCGCGCGGGCGCGTGGCGGCAGCGTCAACAGCGCGCGTTCCAGATCCATGCCGGTGGCATGGCAGCGCGGGGTATCAGCTATTTCAGCCAACAGCTCCATCCCCGAGTCACCGATATCCAGCGATTCAAACGTTGCCGCGCGCAACTCCATCAGCGCCGTATTCACCGCCAGCCGATGCAACCAGGTAGCCAGCGCGCTCTCGAATCGGAACTGCGGCAGCTTGCGCCAAGCCTGGATGAAGGTTTCCTGCAGCACATCCTCGGCACGCGCCGCGTTGCCGCCGCACAACCGCCACAGCAAGGCATACAGGCGCGGCGAGTGGCGCCGGTAGATCCGCTCGTAGGCACGGGTATCACCAGCTGCGGCGGCACGGGCCAGCGCGGCGTCGTCGACGACGGGCGGTGAAGGGGCGGCGGTAGTCACGGTGGCGTCGAGCATATCCATTGGATGCGGCAAGCAGGCAAAAGGTTTAAACCCAACTCAATTCTTTGCCTATCGGGCCTGCCGACACGCCGCGACTGGCGGCAAACGCCACACTGGCCGACAATCGGCGCTCGCCAAACCGTTGCTGCCGATGTTGGGTAGCCCCGTCATTACGCGTGGCGTCGCGTTTGGCGCTGGCCAGCCGCGCCGCCCCCACTGCACTGAAACACTGACGTACCGCAAGGAAACCGCATGAAGCACTACCTCCCCGCCTCGATGCAGCAATGGATTGACCCCATCAACACCGGTCTGAGCATCCTGCTGATCCTGGTCGTGGCCTGGCTGCTGCGCCTGCTGACCCGCCGTCTGCTGTCCCGGCTGGGTCGGCATTACACGCTGCCGGCGCAGATCGAGATGGCGATCCGACGGCTGACCAACTTCGTCATCGGCACGGTAGCCCTGGTCGCCATTCTGCAGACACTGAACGTACAGGCCAGCGTGCTATGGACCGCATTCACTGGCTTTGCGGCAGTGGGTGCGGTGGCGTTCTTTGCCGCCTGGAGCGTGCTGTCCAACATCTTCTGCACCTTCCTGATCTTCACCACCCGCCCGTTCCGGCTCGGCGACCAGATCGAACTGCTGGAAAACGGCGAAAAGCCAGGCCTCAAGGGTGTGGTCACCGACATCAACCTGATCTACACCACCCTGCACGAAGTCGGCGGCCCAGCCGAAGGCACCTTGATGCAGATCCCCAACAGCCTGTTCTTCCAGCGCGGCCTGCGCCGCTGGCGCGGTGGCGATACCACCCCGACCACCGTGCAAGGCGACGGCTGAGCGGATCGCTCTGGCTTTTCTCTGGCTTTTCTCTGGCTTTTCTCTGGCTTTTCTCTGGCTTTTCTCTGGCTTTTCTCTGGCTTTTCTCTGGCTTTTCTCTGGCTCTGCTCCGCCCCTGCACTGGCCCGTCATCCCCGCGAAGGCGGGGATCGCTCTGGCTCTGACTTTGCCTTTGAGTTCGAATCCCGCTCCAGCCCGAGCTTTGCTTCGAAAAGCAAAAGCAAGAACAAGAGCGATCCCCGCCTTCGCGAGGATGACGGCATACGGCAAAGGCCCAAGCAAAAGCCCAAGGCAAAAACCCAAGGCAAAAGCCAGCCCCAGAACCCTCGTCCAACTGAACAAAGATAAGGCAACAACCTGCCGATCCACAGCGTTCCGCTCGCGTCCACACAGCCCGTGCGAAAATTGCCGGCATTGAGCGACCGGCCCGGTCGCAAGCCCGCACGCAATGTCCTCCTCTCCCAATACCTCCTGCCCTGCCCCGCAGGCAGGCGACGCTTTTGCCGTTGCTGAAGCCCAGGATACGCGCTCTGACCGCCAACGCTGGCTCAGCGTCATCGCCCTGGCCCTGGCAGCCTTCGTATTCAATACCAGCGAATTCGTACCGGTCGGCCTGCTCAGCGACATTGGCGCCGACTTCGGCAAGCCGATCGAGCACGTCGGGCTGATGCTGACCATCTACGCCTGGGTAGTCGCACTGACTTCGCTGCCGTGCATGCTGCTGACCCGCAATTTCGACCGCCGCAAACTGCTGCTGGGCGTGTTTGCACTGTTCATCCTCAGCCATGTGCTGTCGGGCTTTGCCTGGAGTTATCCGGTGCTGATGGCAAGCCGGGTCGGCATTGCGCTGGCACACGCAGTGTTCTGGTCGATAACCGCCTCGCTGGCGGTGCGCGTAGCGCCGCAGAACAAGCGTCCGCAGGCGCTGGGGCTGCTCGCCACCGGCACTTCCGTGGCGATGGTGCTGGGCATCCCGCTTGGTCGCATCGTCGGCGAGCTGTTGGGCTGGCGCATCACCTTCATGGCCATCGGCGGCGTCGCCTTGCTGGTGATGCTGGTGCTGGCGCGCCTGCTGCCGGCGCTGCCCAGCCACAACAGCGGCTCGGCCAGCAGCATCCCGCTGCTGCTGCGTCGCCCGGCCTTGATGGCCCTGTACCTGCTGGTGATGGTGGTGATCTCCGCCCAGTTCACCGGTTACAGCTATATCGAACCGTTCGTGCAGAAGATTGGCGGCTTTGATGCGCATGTGACCACGCTGGTATTGCTGTTGTTCGGCGGCATGGGCTTCATCGGCAGCGTGTTGTTCTCGCGCTATGGACTGCGCTGGCCGCGCGGTTTCCTGCTCACCGCGATCGGCACCCTGGCAGCCAGCTTGTTGCTGCTGCGCACCGGCCTGCACAGCAGTTGGCTGCTGTATGCACTGGTCTCGGTATGGGGCGTGGCGATGATCAGCTTTGCGCTGTCGATGCAGTCCAAGGTGCTGAACCTGGCCTCCGATGCCACCGACGTGGCGATGGCTTTGTTCTCGGGCATCTTCAACATCGGCATCGGTGCCGGCGCACTGATCGGCAGCCAGGTCAGTCTGCAGCTGGGCATGCAGCACATCGGCCTGGTTGGCGGCCTGATTGCCGCCGCAGGCTGGCTGTGGTGCCTGTTCGCAATGCTGCGCTGGAGCGGCAGTTTCCAGCTCGGCGGCGCAAAGCACTGATCTGCCGCAACGCACACGTTTACAGCGTGTCAGCCGCGGGTATGCTTCCCTCCACGCCCCTATCTCCGGGGGCATGCTACGGGGGCAAGCTCATGGATCAGGACATCACTTTGCGCGACGCCGAGCTCGCCGATGCCGCTGCGCTGAGCGCGCTGATCACGCCGTTGGCGCGGCATCTGCTGGACGCAGACAGCGGCGCCAGCGCACATGCCTTCCTGGCCTCATTGACCCCGGCCAGCTTTGCCGAACGGCTGGCTGACAAGGACTTCGCGCATTACCTTGTGGAAGATGCCGGCACACTGGTCGGCATGATCGCAATGCGCGGCGACAGCCACATCCATCACCTCTTCGTCAGCCGCAGCACGCGCAGACGCGGCATTGCCCGTTTGCTATGGGAGCATGCGCTGGGCGTGCATGGGCGCCGCGAGTACACGGTCAATTCGTCCGAGGTTGCAGTGCCGGTGTATGAGCGGTTTGGCTTTGTCAGCAAGGCGGCGCCGCAGACGGTCAAGGGCGTGCGGTTTGTGCTGATGGAACGGCCGAGATTGGTGCCGCGGGTGGTGCAGAAGCAGTATTTGAACGATGTGCTGCCGGTGCCGGGGAAGAGCTGAGGCTTTGGGCTTTGGGCTTTGGGCTTTGGGCTTTTTTGCCGTCATCCTCACGAAGGCGGGGATCGCTCTGGCTCTGGCTCTGGCCTTGGCCTTGGCCTTGGCCTTGGCCTTGGCCTTGGCCTTGGCCTTGGCCTTGGCCTTCGACATCAAGCCTGAGCGGAATGACAGCACAAGCCCAAGACACAAACGCAAGCAAATGCAGAGCGATCCCCGCCTTCGCGAGGATGACGAGCAAGAGCCGACGCCAAAGCACCATCAACCACAGCAGGCGCAGCCGCAGCCGGCCCTAGCGCAGCTGACTGTCCTTGCTGCCGCGCCGGTTATAGCCGGCAAATGCCTCATCTTCGTCCTGCGCCTGCTGGCAGGCGATGCACAGCCTCACTCCGGGCACGGCCTTGCGTCGCGCCTCGGGAATCGGCGCATCACATTCTTCGCAGTGTTCCAGCCCCGGGCCGCTGGGCATGCGGCTGCGCGCACGCTTGATCGCGTCCTCGACGGTGGCATCAATCTGATCCTGAACGGCGGTGTCGCCCGCCCAACCGGTGGCCATGATCACTGGCTCCGTAATGACCAGAGCCCAGCCTAGCGCAGTTGCGGCAAGGCTGGGTAAACGCCAGTGGAACTCACCACATCAGGTCGTCAGGCACCTGGAACTGGGCGTAATACGCGTCGTCCTCGGCATTGCCGGTGGAAATCGGCGTGTCCGCGCTCTGGCCGTGATCGAGCACGATCAGGCTGGCGTCACGCTCGCGCACCTTTTCCGCCGCCATGCGTGGCAGCAGTTCGAAACTGTCGCCGTGACGGGCGATCACCAGCGCGCCATTGGCCAGCTGGGTACGCAGCGCCTCGGTGACCAGCATCGTGCGGATCACTGCGCCGTCGTTGAAACGGTATTCCAGCTCGCCTGCGCGGGGCAGCTTGCGATCGGCGATGATCTGCCGGGCCTGCGCGCGCAGCTCATCGGCGCGACGCTGGGCGTTGTGCTCGGCGGCCAGCTGGCGATCCTTTTCAGCCTTCTCGGCACGGGCACGGTCGGCCTCGCGCTGGCTTTCGGTCGCGTTGACCGGGCCCTTGCCGTGGCGCGCTTTGACCTGCTCGCGCGCCACCTGCGAGACCTGTGACTTCTTCACCAGACCAGCCTTGAGCAGCTGTTCCTGCAGTGGATTACCCTTTGCCATCGTCGTTGTTCATGGTTTTGTTGCCGAGGCTGCCATCATAGCGGCCTGCCCGGTCCCGCCCAAATGCCCATGCTTCCGCTGAAATACCTGAATGGCTATCCCGAACACCTGCAGCAGCGCGCCCGCGAGCTGCTGGACGCGGGCAAGCTGAGCGAGGCGGTGCGCAAGCGCTATGCCGAACCAAACATGGTGCGCAACGACCGCCAGCTCTACGACTACGTGCAGGCCATCAAGGAGCGCCACCTGCGCCAGTCGGTGCCGCTGGGCAAGGTGCTGTACGACGGCAAGCTGCAGGTGGTGAAACACGCCCTGGGCACGCATACCGCCATTTCCCGCAACCACGGCGGCAAACTCAAGGCCAGCCGCGAGATCCGCATTGCCAGCGTGTTCCGCGAGGCCCCTGCCGAGTTCCTGCGGATGATCGTGGTGCACGAGCTGGCGCATATCAAAGAGGCCGACCACAACAAGCCCTTCTACCAGCTATGCCTGCATATGGAGCCGGATTACCACCAGCTGGAGTTCGATCTGCGCCTGTACCTGACCGCCTTGGAACATGAACCCGGCTGAGCCGCCCATCGCCGCGCTCCCGCCACAGCGCTACACTCCCCGCCCTTCGTAGAACCCATTGATGCCATGACCACCCCTATCCGTCTCGACAAGCGCGTTGCCGCGCAGCTGCAGTGCTCGCGCTCGCAGGCCCAGCAGTACATCGAAGGCGGCTGGATCAGCGTCGATGGCGTGGTGGTGGAAACCCCGCAGACCATGGTCAGCGAGGAAGTGATCACCCTGGCGGCAGAAGGCAGCACCGAAGCCGCTGAAGCAGCCACCTTCCTGATCAACAAGCCGGCTGGCTGCACCGCCGAGCAGCTGTTTGCGCTATTGGCCGACGAAAACCGTTTTGTCGACGACGCCTCCGGCATCCGTCCGCTACGCCGTCATTTCCAGCGTCTGGACTACCTGATGCCGCTGGACGATGCCGCCAGCGGCCTGGTCGTGCTGACCCAGGATTGGCGCGTGCGCCGCCACCTGCAGGAATCCGGCTACAGCCTGGAGCAGGAGTTCGTGGTTGAAGTCAGCGGCGAACCCACCCCGTGGGCGATGCCCAAACTCACCCATGGCCTGATCTACGAAGGCCGCAGCCTGCCGCAGGCCAAGATCAGCTGGCAGAGCGAACAGCGCCTGCGTTTCGCCATCAAGGACGTACGTCCCGGGCAGCTGCAATACATGTGCAGCCAGGTCGGCCTGAAGGCCGAACAGATCCGCCGTCTGCGCATCGGCCGGATCGGCCTGAGCAAGATGCCCGAAGGCCAGTGGCGCTATCTGGCAGCCGAGCAGAAGTTCTAGGCCAAGGCCCGCGCTGGTTTTGTAGGAGTGGCGTCAGCCGCGAAGCTGACAATGCGCCCGGTTACGGTACGAAACGCCACCACACGATATGCAGTTGCGGCCAATCAGCGCGCGGACGAAACTCCGGCTTCGCGGCTGACGCCGCTCCTACAAGCGGTCGTTCATAGCAATCGAATCACTGCTGCAGCCGCCGCACCAATAATCACCACCAGCAGAAACGGCAGCCGCAGCATCAAGGCAACGGCCGCGGCCAACAACGCGCCGATGCGCGCATCGAAAGCCAAGCCCTGCCCGGCCGACACGGTATTCATCGCGGTCAATGAGGCCAGCAGGCCTATCGTCAAGCAACCGGCCACGCGGTTCATCCGTGGCGATTCCAGCCAACGCACCGGCACCAGGTAGCCTGCGAACTTGATTGCCCAAGCCGCAACGCAGCCCAATACGATCCACCCCCACAGCGTCATGGCAGCGACTCCTGCTCGACCTTGGGCGCAACATCGGGCTCCAACCCCTCATCCGCCGGGCCCCTGCCAAACCAGCCCCAAACCGCGGCCACCGCTGCAGCCAAGAGAATCGGCACACCCGGCGGCACCCACGGCAGCGCCAGCACCGTCACCAAGGCGCAGACCACAGCAATCGCCACCGGCTCACGCGAACGCAGGCGCGGCCACAGCAATCCCAGGAAGGCCGCAACAGCGGCGCCATCCAGGCCCCACTGGCGCGGGTCACCCAGTGCGTCACCAAGCAATGCCCCTAGCAGGGTGAACAGATTCCAGCACAGGTAAACACCCAGCCCGGCCACCCAGAAACCACGCCGCTGCTCCTGCGGATCGCTCTGACTGGCCGCAGTAGCCGCCGATTCGTCGATGGTGACCTGCGCCGCCAACGGCCTCATCCAACCCCGCGGGCGCAGCATGCGGTTGATCTGCGCCCCGTACACCGCGTTGCGAATGCCCAGCAGCGTGGCCGCACCAAACGCCGCTGCACCCGCACCGCCAGCGCCGATCACGCCAATGAAAGCGAACTGCGAGCCACCGGTGAACATCAACAGGCTCAGCGCGACGGTCTGCGCCACGCTGAACCCCGATGCCACCGCCAGCGCACCAAACGAAATGCCATACAGGCCAGTCGCAATCGCTATCGAAACGCCGATGCGTACCGCTGGCGTGATGCGCCCGGCCATGGCCATCAGGCGCGCCCGCGCGCTTGTTCGGCCGCCGCGACGAACACAACGTCGGTAGACGAGTTCAAAGCGGTTTCAGCCGAGTCCTGCACCACACCGACAATGAAGCCGACACCGACCACCTGCATGGCGATCTCATTGGGAATGCCAAACAGGCCGCAGGCGAGCGGAATCAGCAACAGCGAGCCACCCGGCACGCCGGAGGCACCGCAGGCACCAATAGCGGCAACCACGCTGAGCAGCAGCGCGGTCGGCAGGTCCACCGCGTAGCCCAAGGTATTCACCGCCGCCAGGGTCAGCACCGAAATGGTGATCGCCGCACCGGCCATGTTGATGGTCGCGCCCAACGGAACCGCCACCGAATAGGTGTCCTCATGCAGGCCGAGCTTGCGGCACAACTCCATGTTGACCGGGATATTTGCCGCCGAGGAACGGGTAAAGAACGCGGTGATGCCGCTCTCGCGCAGGCAGCGCAGCACCAGTGGATAGGGGTTGCGGCGGGTCACCACCGCCACGATCAGCGGATTGCCCACGAAGGCCATGAACAGCATCGCGCCAATCAGCACTGCCAACAGATGCAGGTAGTCCTTCAATGCACCCAGCCCGGACTCGGCCAGCAGCGACGCAACAATACCGAACACGCCCAGCGGCGCCAACTTGATCACCAGCCGCACCACCCAGGTGACCGCATCGGAGAAATCACTGACCAAGCTGCGGGTAGTCTGGCTGGCATGGCGCAGAGCAAGGCCAAGGCCAACCGCCCATGCCAGCAAACCGATGTAGTTCGCGTTGAGCAGCGCGTGCACCGGGTTGTCGACAATCTGCATCAGCAAGGTATTGAGCACCTCACCAATACCGCCAGGCGCGCTCATGCCTGTCTCGACGGCCTTCAGCGTCAACGTACTGGGGAACAGGAAACTGGCTGCTACGCCCACCATGGCCGCGGCCAAGGTGCCGATCACGTACAGGAACAAAATCATCCGGATATGGGTCTTCTGCCCCTGCTGATGATTGGCGATGGAGGCGGTGACCAGCACCAGCACCAGAATCGGCGCGACCGCTTTCAGCGCGGAAATGAATACCGTGCCGAGCAGGCCAACGGCGGTCGCCCCGGCTGGCCATACCATCGCCAGCACGATGCCGGCGATCAGGCCGATGACAATCTGCAGCACCAGACTGGGCGCTCGGAAAGAGGAAGAACGTTCGGTCATTACAGGGCTCGCGGCAAACGCAAACCCCGATTCTCGCCCACCCGAGGCGTCCCCCGCACCCCCGGAACGTCATGGAATCAGGACAAACTGCCGCAAAGTCACGAACACCGTTAGGATGCGCCCATGGAAAACAAGCATCGCCCCAAACGCCTGCTGCGGTTCCTGGCCTATCTGCTGGCCGTTGTGCTGCTACTGATCGGCAGCGGCCTGCTGCTGGGCGACCACCTCACCCCGAAGGCTGTCGGCACGCCTTCGCAGGCCCTGCCACTGCAGGCGCAACAGACCTTGATCGATCGCCAACTGCAGCCCTTGCTGGCCGAGCACCCAGGCAAAAGCGGCGCGGTGTATCTGTCTGACGGTCTTGAGGCCTACGCAGCGCGCGCCATCATCACCCGCCAGGCCGGACGCAGCCTGGACCTGCAGTACTACATGTGGCACGACGATCTGCTCGGCCACCTGCTGGCCCATGACGTCTACCAGGCCGCCGAGCGCGGCGTGCGCGTGCGTCTGCTGCTGGACGACATGAACGCCGCCGGGCTGGACCCACAGATGCTGGCGCTGGACAACCATCCCAACATCGAGATCCGCCTGTACAACCCGTTCCGCAACCGCGACGGACTATGGCGACTGGTCGAGATGGTGCAGCGGGTTTTCAGCATCAACCATCGCATGCACAACAAGGCATGGATCGCTGACGGCCGGGTCGCCATCGTTGGCGGCCGCAATATCGGCGCCGAATACTTCGACGCGCGCCCGGACGTGAACTTCCGCGACCTGGACCTGCTGCTGGCCGGCCCGGTCGCCAACGACGCCAGCACAATCTTCGATGAGTTCTGGAACAGCGATGCGGTGGTGCCGATCGCTGCCCTGCATCAAAGCACCGACCAGCAGATGGCCAATTTCATCAGCCAGGCCGAACTCGACGGCCGCCAACAGGAAGCCGAACCCTATCTGCAACGCGTGCGAGCGCATTTCACCGATGCCTACCTCAGCAAGCAACTGGACCTGCACTGGACCGACGGCGTAAGGATCCGCTCCGACCCGCCACGCAAACCCAGCGGCGGTGACAGCAGCCAATGGCTGGTCACCCGGCTGGTCGAGGTGCTGAGCAGCGCCGAGCACAAGTCACTGTTGATCTCGCCCTACTTCGTGCCCGGCGCAGTCGGCACCAAGGGCCTGATCCAGCAGGTCCAAAGCGGCGTGCAGGTCGGCATCATCACCAACTCGCTGGCAGCCAACGACGTACCCGCCGTGCACAGCGGCTATATGCACTACCGGCGCCCGCTGCTGGCCGGCGGCGTGCAGCTGTACGAGCTCAAGGCCCGTGGGCACATCGAGAAGGCATCCACCTTCGGCAGCAGTGGTGCCAGCCTGCACACCAAGGCCTTCGTGGTGGATGACCGCCGCGGCTTCGTCGGCTCGTTCAACCTCGACCCGCGCTCGGCCTACCTCAATACCGAAATGGGCGCGCTGTTCGATGATCCGGTGCTGGCTGCACGGCTACGCGAGGAATACCTGCGTCTGTCCAGTGCTGAGCTGAGCTACTGGGTGTATCTCAACAAGGACCACGAATTGCGCTGGTTGGATCGGGCCAGCACGCCACCGATCAGCCTGCGCACCGAACCAGACACCGGGCTGATGCAGCGCGCCAGCACCCAGGTGATCAGCTGGTTGCCGCTGGAGTCGCAGCTCTAGCCTGTGCAGCCTACATTGCGAGGCGGTATTCCATTCGACATCCGGACAGGGACGCCGTACGCGCCGCATCCCGGCGCTGCCCGCCTCACTCCAATGTGCCGTCCGTTTGTGTCATCCGCTTCCACAACCATGCCGCCACGTGTTCGGGCATTTGGCTGGCGAGCGCTGCATTGGCCTCAGCCTCGCTCATCAAACCCTGCGAGTGCAGCATTGCCGCACTGGCGGCCAGCTGCCCAATCTGCAACGAGCGCGCCAGACCGGCAGCAGCGGGCACGTCCACCTGCTTGAGCGCCTGCACGATCGGCGCCGACAACTTCCAATTCCCGGCAATCCGCACCGCGGTCGGCGCGCTGCAGCGCTCCAATACTTCCAACAAGGTACCCGGCTCACGTGCCCGCAGCGGCGGCCGCGCCAATACATCGGCAGCAGCCTGCATCGCCATGGCCGCACTCAGCCCCAACAGCAGGCCAGCCAACTGGGCAGCGAAGCCATCCTCGCGCTCAACGCTGCGCGCATGGTCGGCAGCAGCGAGCGATACCCGCAATGTGTAATCCCATAACAAGCGCGCAAACTCAGCGTCAACGCCGCGCGCCGACTCCATGACCGGCTGCACCAAGGCAGCGGAAATGATCTGACGGATGCCATCGTTGCCGATCAGCGTCACCGCCCGCTCGATGCTTTGGATGTCCTGCCGTTGCAGCCGGTACAGGGAACTGTTGGCGATACGCAGCAGCGTTGCCGCCAGTACCGCATCGCTACCAATGATGCGGGCGATGGAGCGCGACGAAGCCGCACTGTCATTCACGCTTTGGATCAGCTGCGGCAGCAGGTTTGGTCGACGCGGTGTGTAGCGCGAGGACAGGTCGGCGCGGCTCAGTGCCGCAACCACGTCATCCACCACCGCACGCTGCACACGCAGCGCATCAGATGGCGTATCGGCGACACCCAGCGCGCTGAGCAGGAAGCGCCGCTGCAGATCATCAACGCTGACCACGACCGCAGCATCCTCGACTGTCGCTGCACTGACCAACGGCGGCACACGGAGCTGCCGTTGCGGACCTGCCGCATCGCCACCGCGTCGCTGCCAGAGCCAGACCAGGCCTCCGGCAATCAATGCTGCAAACACTGCCGAGATAATCACCATGACAGATACAAATGGTCCACGCGGAAAACTGCCAATTATATCGGCCAACACGAAAATTTCTTGAATCCCTGTTTCGAGAGATCAACGCAACCTCTCCCCACCCCGCTCCAGCCCATGTACCACCTGATGGATACGGAAAACCCCCAAGGGAACCTAAAAGCACCAAATAATATTCAAATAGCGAATAAGTTGAGCACTCAAAAT
Source organism: Stenotrophomonas sp. STEN020 (assembly GCF_056760195.1). Lineage (NCBI taxonomy): Bacteria > Pseudomonadati > Pseudomonadota > Gammaproteobacteria > Lysobacterales > Lysobacteraceae > Stenotrophomonas > Stenotrophomonas sp. STEN020. The sequence goes on along the minus strand of NZ_JBRREI010000027.1, from coordinate 17,190 downwards.
GACAGCTATTCATACCCCACACCGGCACGCACGCCATCCATTGCCGGAACACCGCTTGCCGTCCAACGCGGGCAACCACCGCATTCAAAGAGCATAGGCGACCAAATAGAAGCCGCCTCAGTTTCACCAACTAAACAAAAATTGCACCCAGCACGCGAGCAAAGCCGAGACCGGCTACTCCAATCAACAAGCGAGTCACACTGAGCATCGGATCTGTGAGTAACAGCACACGCAGATGGCAACTTCCCTGATTGCCAGCCCACTTGACGCTGCTATGTTTAATTGCAACTTCCGCAATGACATTTAGTTTCAGACATAAAACCTCACCCTCACCATCCATTGACAGGAAAGGCATCCGCCGGAAAACCACTTGTGTACAACCGCAGATACGTGACGCATATCTCCACGCAACCGATACGGGCGAAAAACGAATCAGAAATTTCGTTGTCAGTGCCGCCTGAACTGCACGCCGACGACCTCCGTGTCAATGCAATCGCGCCGAGGCTTATCCGGCAACAAAACGCCGAATACTTCTCTGCCGAACGCCATGCTTCATGCGAGAACGGGCGCCCCTCGCAGCGGGTGCAATACCCGCCTACATCGACGGCATCGTGAAATACCAGCTGTCAGCTCTTTCAGGTTTCGTCAGCGGGCAGACCCTGCCCGCCAATGACGGCCTTGTCTTCAACTAAAGGGAGGACGGATATGTCGACGCCTCAAGCAACAACGGCAAAAGAACCCAATCGCTACATGGTACCGGCACTGGAGAGGGGTCTGAACATGTTGCTGCTGTTTGGACGGCAACGCGGTGAACTGAGCTTCACCCAGGTCTGCCAGCGCACCGGCATGCCCAAAGCATCCGCGTATCGCACCATGCAGACGCTGGAACAGATGCGCTTTCTGGATCGCAACACCGCCAGTGGCAGCTACCGCCTTGGCATCAGCGTTCTGCGACTGGGCTTTGACTATCTATCAGCAATGGACATCGTGCAGATCGGGCAGCCCATCATTCAACGGTTACGTGATACCACCAGCTACTCTGCGCACCTGTGCGTACTGGATGGACGCGACGTGGTGTACGTAGCCCGTGCCAGCGCGATCGGCGAACTGCCTACCGGCGTCAGCGTTGGCACACGTCTCCCCGCCCATTGCACCGCAATAGGCCGCGTGCTGTTGATGGCGATGCCCGAGCAGGAATTGAGCTCACTGTTCCCGGAACCGGCATTTACACTTACCTCCGAACAAGGGCCAAAGACACCGCAGGACCTGATCGAGCTGCTGGGTGACGACAGTGCGCGCGGCCACGCCATCAGCGAATCGTTCTACCAACCCGGCGTCTCGGCGGTGGCCTATCCATTGCGCGACCGTGATGGCAACGTGCTGGCCTCGATCAGCATCATGGTCCCGCGTTCGGTGCTGCCGGCGGATATGAAAACCTCATTGAGCGCACAAGTTGGGAAAGCCGCACGAGAAATCGAAGGCTACCTGCACGCGTCTTGAGCACGTTCAAGCACAGCTCCGCACCATCCGCGGATGCTGAAAGCGTCAGCTATCCCGCTCCCGCTGGCAAGAGCCTGGGTTTCAAGACCAGCTGCCGGCGTCCACATGAACGGCCAGCATCAGCGCTGATCAATCTGCGCGTACGGCGTCACTTCTTCTGCTTGTGCAGACGTACGCCCATCGGGCCTTGCAGCGAGCCATCTTCGTTGATGGTGAAGTCCACCGACTCTGCTTCGCTGCCAGGCACTGCAACCTTCAGGATGTTGCCGTCGCGGGTATAGCGGGTCTGCTGCGATTTGCCCAGCATTTCAACCGTTACCTTGCCATCGGAGTCAAAGGTATAGCTCAGCATTCCCGCGCCATCATTCCAGGTGCCGCTCAGGCCCTGGCTGCAGGCGGTCAACAAAGTTGCCAAGGCAACGATCAGCAGTTTTTTCATCCACAACTCCCAATAACAACGCAGACCGCCACAGCGGTGTATCTCCAAGCATTCTGGCACACGCCAAATCAGGCTAGGCTGGCGGCCTCTGCCATGGAGCCGAACGTAATGGGTCGCATTCTGCTGTCGCTATGTCTGCTGGGTATGCTCATGGGCTGCAACAGCCTGCCCTCAACCGCCAAAACCGCACAGGCCAAGGGGCAGTTCGTCGCGCGGCAGCTCGATTTCGAGGGCCGTCTGTTCCGTTACCAGGTGTTCGTGCCAGCCACTACTGCCACAGCACCAGGCGCGCGGCCGCTGGTGCTGTTCCTGCACGGCTCCGGCGAACGCGGCGATGACGGGCTCAAACCTACCTTGGCCGGGATTGGCCCCTGGCTCAACCAGAACATGGATACGTTCCCGGCACTGGTGGTGTTCCCACAGGTGCCTGAGGGCGAGGAATGGCGCGGACGCAACGCGCGCATGGCGCTGGCGGTTCTGGACGCGGCCAGCAAGGAGTTCGCCGCTGATCCACAACGCATCTATCTGACCGGCATCTCGATGGGTGGCTATGGCAGCTGGGAGCTGGCCCTGACCCGGCCCAGCCAATTCGCCGCAATGGTGCCCATCTGCGGCGCACTGACAGCGCCGCGTGCCGACCGACCCGGACTGATGGTCGACCAGGTGGCCGATGCCGCCGATCCCTACCAGAGCGCCGTCAGCCGCCTGCGCGACGTGCCTACCTGGATATTCCATGGCGCCCTCGACGAACTGGTGCCAACCACCGACGATCGCGCAATCGCCGCTGCCAGCCGGCAACTTGGGGCGGGTTTCCGCTACACCGAGTACCCCGACGTCCAGCACAACGCCTGGGATGCAACCTATCGCAACCCCGCGATGTGGGAGTGGATGCTGAGCCAGAAGCGCCACTGATATGGGCAGCCATCAGGCTTGCAGCGGGAGCCAGGAAACCAGCTCCCGCAGCGTTATTTACGGGCTTTGCGAACGATGCAAGGGCCTGTGCAGCCAGTCCGTTGCGATAGCGTGACCGCAATCACGCATCGAATGCTGCCACCTACACCCGCTCTGCACGGCCTGAATTGGACAGTGAGGACCAGTGCACAGCCCTCCCTTTTGGCTCCAGCCGTACTTTCCAACCGTACCGGGTTCGTGCCATAACAGCGCCACCCCGCCCGCGGCAGCCACTCGGGGGCGGCTGCCAACTGCACTACGCCGCAACGGTAACCGGAGACTGAGGCTTGGCAACTACCGCATCGGCAGCGCTTGAGCAGTTGCCGCGTACCCGTGGTCTCCATTCCCGACTGCATCTGTTGATCCTTGCCACCCTGCTACCTTTGCTGGTGATCGGTGCCATAGCAGTCTGGAATGCAGCCCGCGACTACCGGCACAGTTCCGAGCAACGCCTGCAGGAAACCGCCACGGCACTGGCACGCGGGGTCGATCAGGGCATCGAAGACAACGTCAACCAACTACGCCTTTTGTCATTGCTGGCACCGCAGCTGCAGGAAACCGCCCCGGAGCTGCGGGCATGGGCACGCGAAAATCCCGACATCCGGCTGATCCAGGACAACAGCGAGCAGGCCCGTACACTGCCGCCTGGCTTGCTGGACGACGCACGCCGCGAAGACAAGGTAAAGGTCTCGGACCTGTTCACCAACGCGATCTCCAATACCCCGGAAGTGGCCATCGCCCTGCCCTTCGGCGATGCCGACGACGTCCGCGTGCTGACCATGGTGCAACCCTCCAATCGCCTGATCGCCAGCATCATGGGTACCGGCAACGACCAACAATTGCTGGCTGCGGTGGTCGACAACAATGGCGTAATTGCTGCGCGATCACTGTCACCGGAACGCTACATCGGCAAGCAGGTACCCGACTGGCGGGTACTGCAACGCAGCGGCGGCAAGCACGGGCTGTTCGATGCCAGCAGCAATGAAGGCACGCCGGTTATCTTCGCGTTCCACCGGTTGCAGGCTGCGCCGGGCTGGACCCTGGTGGTAGGGGAACCACAACAGAGCTTCCAGGCGCGTTGGCAACAACCGCTGCTGGGGATCATTTTCGGCGGCATCGTCGCAGCGGTGATCGCCCTGCTCTGGGCCAACGCCGTCGCCCGCAGCATTCTGCTGCCGATCCGGGCTTTGGCCCAGCGCAGTCACAGCGTCGCTGACAATGTCGCCGCCCTGCCCGACCCACAGCCTTCCCGCATCCGCGAAGTACGCAGTCTGCAGAGCAGCCTCAGCGGCACCGTCGATGCATTGAAGAAGAGCGCCGATGAAGCGCGCGACCTGGCCCGGGACCTCCAGGCCAGTGAGCAGCGTTACCGCGCCGTCGCCGAAGCCGGCGCACTGGTGCTTTGGCAATCTGACCGCAATGGAACGGTGCTGTCGGCGACCGGTTGGCGTGAGCTGACCGGGCAACCCGATGACCATGCACTGGGCAAGGGCTGGCTGCGGCGGGTCAACGAAGATGACCTGCCACAGATAGAAATCGCCTTGGAGCAGAGCTTCACCGCCACCCACGCCGCCTCCCTGGACGTGGAGTTCCGCGTGCTGGACCTGTACGGCAAGTGGCGCTGGCTGCGCGCACGCGGCGCCCGCATCGGCCACAGCCTGAGCAGCTGGGCCGGTGTGCTGGAGGACGTGGACGCGCGGCGTCAGGCACAGGCGCGCATTGCCTACCTCGCACAGCACGATCCACTGACCTCGCTGCCAAATCGCAACATGCTGTTCGAGAAACTTGACCAGGCCCTGATCGCCGCACGCCGCGGTCACCACAGCGCGCTGTTGCTGCTCGACCTTGACCGTTTCAAGGAGGTCAATGACAGCCTTGGCCATCCCACCGGCGACCGGCTGCTGCAGGAAGTCGCCCAGCGCATCCTCGGCTGTGTGCGCGGCAACGACCTGGTCGCCCGACTGGGCGGCGACGAATTCGCCATCTTGATGGCACCGGAAAGCCGCGCCCCCGAGGCAGCAGCATCCTTGGCTGCACGGTTGGTGGAGGAACTGGGCCGCAGCGTAGAACTGGAGAACCACCAGTTCGCCATCAGCACCAGCATCGGCATCGTCCTGATCGACAACCAGGCCAACGCCGACACCTTGATGCGCAACGCCGATCTGGCGCTGTACCGGGCCAAGGACGAAGGCCGCGGCTGCTACCGCTTCTTCGAAGCGGAGATGGACACCCGCATGCAGCGCCGCCGGCAGCTGGAGACCGAATTGCGCGCAGCCCTGCAACAGCAGCAGTTTGAACTGCACTACCAGCCGCTGGTGGATCTGCGCCTGCGCCAGGTCGCCGGCTTTGAAGCACTGCTGCGCTGGAATCACCCGCAACGTGGCCTGCTCGAACCCAGTGAGTTCCTGGCCTTGGCCGAAGATATCGGGATGATGCTGCCGCTGGGCGCATGGGTGCTTCGCCAGGCCGCGCAGGATGCAAGCCAGTGGCCGGAGCAGATGAAGATCGCGGTGAACCTGTCGGTATCGCAGCTGGCCCAGCCCACTCTGGCCGAAGGCGTCGAGCAGGTGTTGGCAGCAACCGGGCTGGCGCCGCCACGGCTGGAACTGGAGATCACCGAAAACGCGCTGATCGCCAACATCGAGGCGGCATCAGCGCAGCTGCTGCGGCTCAAGAAAGCCGGCGTGTCGATCGTGATGGATGACTTCGGCACCGGCTATTCCTCGCTCGGGTACCTGCGTGCGTTCCCGTTCGACAAGGTCAAGATCGACAAGTCTTTCGTCCGCGATCTGGGTGAACAAAGCCAGGGCAGCGCCATCATCGGTGCGGTATCGCACCTATGCGAAAAGCTGGGCATCAGCACCACCATCGAAGGTGTCGAAACCCAGGCGCAACTGGACCAGCTGAAGGAAGAGCACTGTGCCGAGGGCCAGGGCTATGTGTTTGGTCGACCAATGCCGTTGGCAAAGGTGGAGGACTTCATCCTCCAGTGGCCGGCACGCTGGAACACGGACGTTTAGTCCGGAAGCATGCCGCCATTAGCCGGGCAGGGCCGAAGCCTGCCCGGTTGCAAGCTGCTCTCAGTTGACCCCGCGGATCGCCAGGGTCAAGGCGAGCACGCTCAGGATCACCGCGATGGTGCCATCCAGAATCCGCCAGGTGGACGGCTTGGTGAACAACGGCGCCAGTATCCGGGCGCCCAAGCCCTGCACCGTCAGCCACACGCCACTGGCGGTCACCACGCCGATGGCGAAGGCCATGCGCGACTCACCGAAGTTGTCGGCGATCGAACCAATCACCATCATGTCCAGCCAGAAATGCGGATTGATGATGGAGAAACCGGCCGCAGCCATCAGCGCCGTGCGCAGCGACTGCTCGCCGTTGTCATCCAGGTTCATGCCGCCGCCACCCACCACCGCACGCCGCGCCGACTGCGCCGCGTACCAGGTAAGGAAGGCAACGCCGCCCCACAGCAGTACGGTAGTCAGCCACGGCAACTGCGCGGTCAGCTGACGCAGGCCTGCCACGCTGGCCATGATGAACACCGCGTCGATGGCAAAACACGTGGCAATGATCGGAATCACGTGCTGGCGCATGATGCCCTGGCGCAGGATGAACGCACTCTGCGCGCCGACGATGGCAAACAGACCGATACCGACACCGGCACCACTGAGCCAGGCACTGCCGGCAGCTTGGGCGGAAATAACCGAAAACATGGGGAAAAACCTTATTGCCTGGGGGATGGACGCTGCGGGAGAACCCACCGGCACGTCCGGACGCGGCAATTGTCGCAATGCAGCACGGAAAAGTAGAGCTAAACTTCGTTAACCATCATTAGCAGAACTTAATATGCGCATCGATCACGCCCAACTGCGGGCGCTCGCCGCCGTCATCCGCGAAGGCAGCTTCGAGCGCGCCGCACTGTCGCTGAACGTAACCGCCTCCGCGGTATCGCAGCGGATCAAGGCGCTGGAGGACAGAGTCGGCAAACTGCTGATCAAGCGCACCATCCCCACCGAGGCAACACTGGAGGGCCAGGTGCTGGTACAGCTGGCCGAGCAGACCGCCCTGCTTGAGCGCGACGCCTTCGAGCGGATCGGCCTCAGCGATGCCGAGCTGCCACGGGCCAGCATCCCGGTCGCGGTCAACCACGACAGCATGGAGACCTGGTTCCCGGAGGCGGTGCAGAGCTTCTCGCAAAGCACCTCCACCACCCTGGACCTGCATACCGAAGACCAGGACCACACCGTTGCCCTGTTGCGTCAGGGTGCGGTGATGGGCGCGGTCACCACCTTGTCCGAGCCGGTACAGGGCTGCCAGATCCATGCACTGGGCAGCATCCGCTACGCCGCGACCTGTACGCCCGAGTTCCACGCCCGCCACTTCGCCAAGGGCGTGACTGCACAGGCGCTGGCACAGGCACCGGTGTTGGTGTTCAACCGCAAGGACGATATGCAGGCTCGCTACGCCCGCCGGCTGGCCGGTGTGGAGCAGGCGTACAACGCGCCTACCTGGTGGATTCCCTCCACACGAGCATTCGTCCACGCCAACCTGGGCGGGCTGGGCTGGACCATGAATCCATTGCCGCTGGTACGCAGGCACCTGGAAAGCGGACGCTTGGTCTACGTCAAAGCCCGCGCCTGGGAAGACGTGCCGCTGTATTGGCAGCACTGGAAGGGCGAGGTCAAAACCATGGCCTTGCTGACCCGCGCCATCCTGCAGGCCTCCACAATGCTGATACGCAAGCGCAAGTAATCTCGCAGCCCGTGCTGCACTGCAAGTTTCCCTAAAGGACACTGCCTGCCTTGGCGGTCCGGGCGGATGCTGCGTGGGTCACCACGCAAACCTACCGGAGCTGTCAGATGTCGAACACTCGATCTGTCCCCGTCATTTCTTCCTGCCTGCTCAGCGCATTGGCCGCGCCGCTGGCCGGCGCCATGCTGATGCTGGTACCTGGCAGCGCCAAGGCATTGGAATGCGGCAGCAACAACGGCTACACCTGCACCGGCACGGCCAACCAATACGCAGGCGGTTTCAACCCCGGTGTTGGCCAGGGCGGGTTTGGCGGCGGCAGCTGTACCGCGAGCAAGACCCCGGTTGTGTTCATTCCCGGCAATGGAGACAGCGCGATAAGCTTCGACATGCCAGCCGGCGCGGTGACCGGTTACAACACCCCGCCGCGTTCGATGTATGCCGAGCTCAAGGCCGCCGGCTACAACGACTGCGAACTGTTCGGCATCACTTACCTCAGCGCCAGCGAGCGCGCCGCGCCGCAGAACAACTACCACGCACCGGCCACCTATCAGACGCTCAAGACCTTCATCGACAAGGTCAAGGCCTATACCGGCAAGAGCCAGGTGGACATCGTCACCCATTCGCTGGGCGCGACCATGGCCTTGGCGTCGATCAAGTACAACGCCAATCAGAGCAGCGTGCGCCGCTTCATCAACATCGCTGGCGGATTGCGCGGCCTGCAGACCTGCCGCAGCACCGGCTATCAATCCGCGCTGGCGCCAACCTGCAATGCCGAAGCCTATGTTTACCCGTACACCTATTACACCTTCGGCCTGTATCCGAGCACCGGCGTGAGCTACTACGGCTACAACCGTTGGACCGGCAGTGGCAGCGGCAGCCTGCGCACCTTCCCGGCAACCTATACCGGCATCCGCTTCTACACCATCACTGCCGGCTCGCGTGACCAGGTGCATTGCTTCACCACCAGCTACAGCGCCGGTTGCGCCGACGGTGCGTTGTTCAACAGCGCCACCAATGTCTACGCACAGGTCGACATCGGTGCCGGCAGCAGCGCCTACAGCTTCGACTGGGATTGGAGCGATGGCAGTCCGTACAACTTCGGCGGTGGCGATACCAGCAGCGGCGTCGGCCATTTCCGCTCGAAGAACAACGCCGGCCTGATCGTGCGCAACATGCTCACCAGTGATTGCAGCAGCGATTGCGCGGCCGGCTACAGCGGCGTGTATGGGCCGGCGGTCAATCGCTGAACCCTGCGCTCAATTGAAGTACATCGACACGCCGACACCGCCCTGCCAATCAGTGGTGTCGGCGTCCAGCCCGCGCAGGAACGACGCATCCAGTTGCACGCGCGGGCTCATCATCCAGGTCATACCGGCACCGGCCGCGCGCATGTATTGTGCGCCGGTGCCGTAGCCGGCTTCGACGTAGGCCGACAGCTGTGGCCGCAATGCGAAACCATAGCTGGGCGAGAGCAACCAGCCGCTGCCGCCGTCGCCCCATTGCCGATCGACATAGAACGCCACACTGCGCTCGCGCGGTAGCGCCCATGCCACGCTGATGCCCAGATCGTAGTCGTGCCCCACATCACCCAACGGCGCCCTGCCCCAAGGCAGGCTGGCACCGGCCTTGAACGCCAGCGACAGCTGCTCATCGGCGAGTTTCGGCGCCCACTTGAGCGCGACATTGCCGTCACCGCCACCGCTTTCCCGCACCTGCACAGCAGCGCCACGTACACGCAACCTGCTCCAACTGTCCGCACCCAATTGCAGCTCCAAGGTATCGGCAAGCCCGACCCGCAGCAGCGTGTCTGCGGTCCATGCAGTGGTGATCAGCCCATCGCTGTGATCGCGACTGGCATCGGGCAAGCCCTGTTCCCAGACGAACGCGCCCTTGCCAACCGTACTGGTGGCAAAGCCAATACCGGGTCGATCGAATTCCGGCGCGTCTTCGGCTTGGGCCTGGCGCCCGACCAACGCAAGCACCGCAAAAAGAAGGATCGAAGCGTTCATGGTCGCCATGTTGCATAAGCCGCTGCTTGGGGATGTGAACATCGCAAGGCAACACTGCCTTCCGGATACACAACGTGTAGCTGGGTGATGGACAGCACCTACCTGCCGCGTCGCAGACGCACAACCTGCTGCTACGCGTGCTTACCGGGAGCGCTGCGCTTGCCCGGGCTACAAAACAGGCATCCGGCCATGCAAACAAAAAGCCCACCCGGCTACGCCGGGTGGGCCTTCAGCAAACTTACCTGTCCGCCCGCTCAGCGATGCGCCAACGCGTAGTCCAAAGCACCGATCACCGCCGCAACCTGGGCGTCGTTGCACTGCTGCGGCGTTGCCTTGGCGCTGTCTGGATAGACCTCGGTGGTGGTGGTGTAACGCGCACCGCTGACGCTCGCGCACAGGCCCAAGGCCTTGAGCGGGTATTCGATGACGCCTTCGGCCACCACGGCCGATCCAATGATCTCGCCGCGCTCGTCGGCCGGGGCCAGATGGGTAACCTTGACCACTTCGGCATTCACCGCCTGCTGGAACTGCGGCTGGCGGTTCTCGGTGTCATCGACCAGATAGAAGCCGTCAGGAATCTCGCCCGGCTCGAACGGCTTGCCGTCGCGCGCAGCCAGTGCCGGGCGGAATTCGGTTTCGTCGGTATCGGTGGTTTCGTGCAGATCGATATGCATCAGCACGCGCCCCTGCAAGGGAGCAACCAGCGCCATCAGCGCGGCCGACTCCTGCGCCGGACTGTTGTCTACGAAAGAACGGTTCGGGTCCAGTGCCAAGGCATTCCAACGCTGGATACGCTCATAGCCCCACGGACTGACGCAGGGTGCGACTAGCAGGTTGCAGCGGCCGGCGTAGTGATCGGCGTGCTGATCCACGAACTGCAGCGCGCCTTGCACGCCACTGGTCTCATAGCCGTGTACGCCACCAGTAACCAACATCACCGGCAACGCCTCGTCCCAGTTGCGGCTGCGGATCGCAAACAGCGGATAGCGGCCCGACGGATAGTCCAGCTCGCCGTATTGCGTTACGTCAAAGCGCTCGCGCAACGCGTCGATCTTGACCAGCACTTCTTCGGCATAGCTGCGCTGCACGTGTTGCTGGGCCAGCCACTGAGCGCGCTCCGGCGCAGCCCATGCCTGACCGGGGGTGCCAATGGGATAGAAAGCGGCATCAATGCTCATGCGCAGATCTCTTCAATACGGATGTTGGCGCGCACTTTACACCTATGCCGCATCGGCTTCCGGCACGCGCAGATTGTAGGAGCGGTGTAAGCCGCGAAGCTGGCGTATTGTCAGGCTGCACAAATACCCGGTGTCTCGGCAATCTCGGCTTCGCGGCTTACGCCGCTCCTACAAAAACCGAGGGGTTTCTGCAAAACCGATCGGTATCAATCAGGCCTTGTTCTCGAGCAGACGGGCGATGTCTTCATCCTTCTGCAACCACAAGCCATTCATCCATTGCTGGAACTGCGCGCGGAAGTTGCGATCTTCCTGGTAGTTGCGGCCGATGAACTCAGCGGGGATAGGCAGCTTGCGCACCAGCACCCTCACTTCCGGCAGGCGATTGGCCATCAGGTCCATCATCGACGGGATGCCTTTGGGATAGACGATGGTCACGTCCAGCAAGGCATGCAGGCCCTTGCCCATCGCATCCAGCACGAACGCCACGCCGCCGGACTTGGGTTTGAGCAGGTGCTTGAACGGCGAGCTCTGCGAAGCGTGCTTGGCAGCCGTGAAACGGGTGCCTTCGACGAAGTTCATCACCGCCACTGGAATGCTGGCGAATTTCTCGCAGGCCTTGCGGGTCACTTCCATGTCACGCCGCCCCAGCTCGGGGTTTTTGGCGATCTGCTTGCGGCTGTAGCGGCCCATGAACGGGAAATCCAAGGCCCACCAGGCCAGACCCAGCACCGGCACCCAGAACAGCGAGCGCTTCAGGAAGAAGCGCAGCAGCGGGATGCGGCGATTGAACACCTTCTGCAGCACCAGGATATCGACCCAGCTCTGGTGGTTGGCCAGCACCAGGTAATGCCCGTCGCGCTCCAGCCCCTCGGTACCACTGACCGTAATGCGGGTCGCGGTGAAGGCGTGGATCATTGCACTGTTCACCGCTATCCAGCTTTCGGCCAGGCCGGTGAGCAAGGGATTGCAAGCCCGGCGCACCGAGTTCAGCGGGAGGACCGCCTTGAACAGCGCCACCACGAACAACGGCAGGCAATGGGCCAGCGTGTTGATCACGATCAACGGGAAAATCAGAGCTACACGCAACCACACCATGGAAATAACCGCGGGGAGCAGCCCCATAACCCAAAGAAGCACAGGGTAGCAAAACCGTCGCTTCAGGTTCTATCGAAGGTGCTCTACAAGGCCCTACAGCGACGGCCAACTCGCGGTAATCCCTGGGATTTTCGCAGCCGGACCAGCCAGGAGCCGCGCTGATGCGGGCGCCCGCTGGCAAGTTTCCGTGCATCTTTCCAACCACTGCAGACCGGCAGCGATCTCCACAACCGGGTCCCGGCGCCGGCCACCTTCAGCCCCAGGCACTGCAGCGGTCTGCCTCCCCGCCTGCGTGGGCTGCGCCCTGACATACGCGGCAATCTGGACACGGCATAATCCCAGCCTTCGTATTTGTTGTGCTTCCACATGCCCTTCAAGTTGCCACTGCTCGGCGAAGTCCTGGATCTGCTACCCGACGCGGTATGCATGGTTGCCCCTGATGGCGAGATATTGATGGTCAATGCCGCCTTCGAGACCATCTTCGGCTACCCGCCTGCCGAGGCCAAAGGCCGGCAGATCATGGACCTGGTACATCCCGAGGACCGCGCCGCCACCGAGCAATCGGCGCTTGACGCGATGGCAGGCCGGCCACGTCCCAACTTCCGCAACCGCTACATCCGCAAGGATGGCAGCGTGGTGGACATCCAATGGTCGGCCAAATGGCTGCCGGAATACGGCATCCGCATCGGCGTTGGCCATGAAGTAACCGCCCTGCGTGGGATCGAGCGACAGCTGGAGCACCTGGCCAGCCACGACGCACTGACCGGCCTGCCCAACCGCTACCACCTGCGGCGCGAGCTGGAAGCGGCACTGGAGCGTGCGGGGCGCGACGGCAGCGGACTGGCACTGCTCTACATCGACCTGGACGGCTTCAAGGCCGCCAACGACCGCTACGGCCACGAAGCCGGCGATCGCCTGCTGCGTGATGCCGCCCGCCAGTTGCGCGACGGCCTGCGCCAGAACGACTTGATTGCCCGTGTTGGCGGCGACGAATTCGTCGCCGTGCTGCCAGCCTGCGCCAGCCCCGCCGATGCCCTGAATATCGCCACAGCCCTGCGTGCGCGGCTGGCCCTGCTGCAGAGCCTTGGCAGCGATACCCCGCAGATCGACGCCAGCGTGGGCGTGGCCTGCTTCCCCGCCGATGGTGCCGACGCCGATGCGCTGCTGCGCCACGCCGATGCCGCCATGTATGCAGCGAAGGCGAAGAAACGCCTTGCCAACTCCGCGGCGGATCGCGCCTCCAACCCAATTTCCTGATCCAGGTGGCGCTTCCCTTGCGGAAGACAGCGCGCCCAAGGCAAAGAAGACCACGCCACATCCCAGCGTCCATCCAGCCGGGACAGAAATATGACTTGCAGCAAGCGTGCCTTCCCCAGAACCAAGTCCATCTACGGGATCGGTTCTGCTTGAATACGTCACCAGGCCTTATTGGACCGACTGGACCTGAACCTGGACGCCGGGAGTGCGATTTCCCAACTCAATGATCTCGTCAGCATTCAGGTTGGCAACCTTGTCTTTTACCTTGGCGATGCCAAAGCTCTGCAACTCGGGATTAGCCACCAGGTCGTATGCCGAGTTCACACCGGCCAGATTGATCTGAACCATGGCCACCATCAGCTTCTGCCTTTTTGCAGGAGTGGCCGATTCCGTCATTCTTTTCCAGCTGGATTCAGCTGCAGCATCCGAAGACGCATCCACGCGAATGGGTTCCTTGGCGTAGGCGATACCTGTAGCCAGGACGCTGATGAAGAGAACAGCAAGAAAGCGATTTTTCACAATGATCCTCCTTGAAGATTGGCATGACGCCAATTCTGCACTACGCCATTACTTCCAGGGCATTTCGCCCTTGGCAACCTTGGCGCTGAGTTCCAACGATGCTTCGCCCTGCAGGCCCGGGTAGCGCTGCTTCATTGCTGCAATCAACGCGTTCGAGTCCTTGGCCTTGGCAACTTCCTCATCGAAGGCGCGAATGTAGTTGGCGGTGAATTCCACCGCCGCCAGATCCTGTGGCGCACCCTGCGCATAGTGACCGGGAATCACCCGCGCCGGCGCCAGGTCCTTGATCTGCTGCAGCGCGGTCAGCCAATCCTGATGCGATTGCGGTGTCTGCGTATCGGCCATGAACACATGCGAGCCTGCATCCACCAACACCCCGCCCATCACCGTCCTGATCGACGGCACCCACAAGGCTGTGCGCTGCGGGCTCGCACCGTCCAGACCGATCACCTTCAACTCCTGCCCCTCCAACTGCAGGCTGTCGCCCTGCAAAGGTGAAGGCACCAGCAATTGCTTCGGCGCATTGGCACCCAGCTGCGGCCCCCATATCTTCAGCTTCTCGTCCTTGCTGGCCTGGATATGCGCGATGGTCTGCGGCGTGGCCAGAATCTGCGCGTCGGGGAACGCGGCATGCAGGGTCTCCAGGCCGAAGTAGAAATCCGGGTCGCCATGGCTGATGTAGATGGTGGTCAGCTTCTTGCCGGATGCCTTGATCAGTTCGACCAGCTTGGCCGCATCGGCGGTGGAGAACTGCGCATCGACCAGTACCGCATCAGTCGCACCCGTGAGCAGTTCGGAAGACACCGCGAAGATGCCGCTGTCGCCGGGGTTGAACACCTCAACCTTGAGCGCTTGCTGGGCGGCCTGCGGGAGGTCATCCGTTGCTGGTGTAGCTACCGTCGGGGCCGCCGTCGCGGGGCCATCGGCTGTCGACTGCTTGCCACAGCCTACCAACGCCACCGTCACTGCCAGCACTGCTGCCAATGTTGTGTACCGCATGCTTCTGCTGCTCATTGCACTGCTCCAGCAAGCCAAAGACGGGGTTTCATTGCGCACGGTGCATCCAGACAACGACCGATGACCACGCTTCGGTGCCGATGCTGGCAAGAGTCCTGTTATTGGCATGTTAACGCGCAGCCCTGACTACACAGGTGCTGCACCCAGCCGGCGCTGACAACCATTCGGCATATCGATCACATGGCTGTACGCCCGATCCGGAAACACAGTCCGCATGCGATCATCTGCCGCCCCCCAAATGCTGCCGCGCGCAATGACCATCGAACAGCCCGATCTTGAAAGCGTCCACAACAATGCGTACGCCGCAGTTGACGAAGGCGAACTGCAAAGCGCCACACAGAATTTCGACGTATTGCTACAGCAGCACCCGGACAACC
This sequence comes from Stenotrophomonas sp. STEN020, assembly GCF_056760195.1. Lineage (NCBI taxonomy): Bacteria > Pseudomonadati > Pseudomonadota > Gammaproteobacteria > Lysobacterales > Lysobacteraceae > Stenotrophomonas > Stenotrophomonas sp. STEN020. The sequence goes on along the minus strand of NZ_JBRREI010000027.1, from coordinate 2,093 downwards.
CGTTCTATCACTACATGCGCGGACTGGCACTGAAGTACCAGATGGAATGGGCCGGCTCGCTGCGCGACAACCTGCGCGCGATCGAACTGGCGGATGAGTTCAGCCAGGCCCAGCACTGGAACGCCGCCATCGCCGCCACCGGTCTGGGCCAATGGGTGACCGTGCGCGAACTATGGGCCGCCTGCGACATCACCCTTCCCGAAGGTGACGGCCCCATCGATGCCGACTTCGGCGTCGCCGTGGTACGTTTGAATCCCTGGAGCACCGGCGAGACGGTGTTCATGCGCCGCATCGACCCGGTACGCGCACGCATCCTCAACGTGCCGCTGCCGGAAAGCGGCCACCGCTTTGGTGACATCGTGCTGCATGACGGCGCGCCCACCGGCTCCCGCTTCGACGGCGAGCGTGAAGTGCACGTATTCAATGAGCTGGAACGACTGCAGCCGTCCGAGTTCCAGACCTTCGTGGTGTTCGTGCGCGCGGACAGCCGCGACGATATCAGCGCCTTGCTGCGTGCCAGCGCGCCAGGCATCGGCTACGCAGAAGACTGGACCAGCAGCATCCGTCACTACTGCCTGCGGTGCAGCTACGGCGCGCCGCATAGCCATGCGCAGGAATCGGACGAGGAGCAGGTCGAACAATGGCAGGTCGAGCGCAATCTGGGCATTGCCGCGCAGAGCCGCCTATCGGTCGAGAAGCTGTTGAAAGACTGGGTTGCCGGCCAACCTGGCCGTCACCTTGACGCCATCGAGACCCGTGAGTGTCCGCAACCGGTGCGCGAAGACGGCCATGCCTGGTGGCTGTCGCCCGAAGATGAAGATGTGGATGAAAGCAGCGACGAAGAAGAGTAAGCCTTGGACTTTGACGACGTGACGGCATCCCGCCGCGTCGTCCTGACCATCAAGCGCCGGCCAGCACCGGTGCCAGTAGCCGGAACGTACCGGCATCGGCATCCATCTCCACCTTGCCCCCCACCGGGACGATGAACTGTTCCTTGATGTGGCCGATCATCGCACCGCGATAAGCGGGGATCTTCAACGGCACGATGTAGTCGTCGAAGATCTCGTCCAGGGTCAACGAGCCATAACCATCACCCGGCGAACAATCGGTGCACTCACCAAAGATGAAGCCGGCGATCTTGTCCAGCGCGCCCATCAGTTTCAAGGTGCTGAACATGCGATCGATGCGGTAAGGGGCTTCGGCGACGTCCTCCAGGAACAGGATCTTGCCACTGAAATCCGGCAGGTAAGGCGAGCCCGCCAAGGCAGTCAGCACGGTCAGGTTGCCGCCGACCAACTCGCCCTGGGCCTTGCCACCGCGCAGGGTCAGCGTGCGGTTGTCGCGCGGCACCAGCTCGTCGTCGCTCTCGCTGCGGTTCTGGTATTGCATCAGCTCACGCTTGAAAAACACGCGCTCGAACTGATCGACGTTGAAGCGGTTCCAGCTGCCTGCACCGATCTGCCCGTGGAAGGTGACCAGTCCGGTCTTGGCCTGGATCGCGCAATGCAGCGCGGTGATATCCGAGTAGCCGAGCAGCACCTTGGGGTTGGCGCGGATGCGCTCGTAGTCCAGCAGCGGCAACAGCCGTGCAGCACCAGAGCCGCCGCGCACACAGATGATGGCCTTGACCTGTTTGTCGCCGAACATGGCATTGAGATCACCCGCGCGTTCGGCATCGGTGCCAGCAAGATGACCATGGCGGGCGGCGTAATGCGCGCCTGTCTTGACCACGAAGCCAAAGGCTTCCATCGCCTCGCGCGCCAGCTGCAGGCTGAGCCGCCCGCTGCTGGCTGAGGACGGACTGACCAGGGCGACCGTATCGCCTTTGTTTAGGCCAGCAGCGAGCAATTGCCCGCGCGTGGCAGCCATCGCGCCTTGCATGCCGATAAGCGGCAAGGCCGCCGCCAAGGCCGTACCACCGATGAAACGACGTCGATCCATGTTGCTGCCTGTTGCCGGAAGTCGGCCCAAGAGTAGCAGCGCAAAGCTCCACCTGTAGTGGGGGGGGGGGGGGGGGGGGGGGGGGGGGGGGGGGGGGGGGGGGGGGGGGGGGGGGGGGGGGGGGAGGGGAGGGGGGGGGGGGTGGGGGGGGG
>NZ_JBRREI010000026.1:0-64679 GCF_056760195.1 Stenotrophomonas sp. STEN020 | reverse complement strand
CCCCGCGCATCGGGGGGGCGCGTTCCCCCGCCCGCCGCCCCCCCCCCCCCCCCGCCCGGGTGGCCGCCGGGGCCCCCCCCCCCAAGCCGGCACACCCGCAGTGATCATCGAAACTGCAATCTGAAAGCCCATCAGCTTCGCGGCTGACACCGCTCCTACCGCTCCTTCGTCGCCGCGTGCAATAATGCGAACAATTCGCATTTGCACAAACAATGAGCCCCGCGTCATCCTCCCTTCTTGCCACTCTGTTCCGCGACCATCACCGCTGGTTGCTGGCACGGCTGTGCAGACAGGTTCGGTGCCGCTGGGATGCCGAAGACCTCACCGCCGAGACCTTCAGCCAGGTCGCAGCATCACGCACGCCGCTCGCCAGCATTGATGAACCACGTGCCTTCCTGACTACCATCGCCAAGCGCCTGTTGTTCCATCTGCGCCGGCGCCGTGATCTGGAACAGGCTTGGCTGGAACAACTGCGGCACAGCCCCGAGGCGTTCTCGCCTTCCCCCGAAGAGCGGGCGTTGCTGCTGGAGACTGTGCTGCTGGTCGACCGCAGCATGCAGTCGCTGCCGGCACCAGCGCGCGCCGCCTTCCTCTACAGCCAGCTCGACGGCATGGGTCACGAGCAGATCGCAGAGCAGCTTGGCGTATCGGTACGCACGGTCGGTCGCTATCTGCGCCAGGCATGGGCGTGCTGCCTGCAGGATCTGCAGCACTCGGAGACGCTCTAGTGAGCGCGCAAACCGCAATGGATGCCGCCATCGACTGGATGGTGCTGCTGCAGTCCGGAAGCGCCGATGCAGAGAGTCGTCAGCAGCTGCAGCGTTGGCTGGATGCCTCTGCCGAGCATCGCAACGCATGGCAGCAGCTGCAGGAAATACAAGGCCGCTTCCAGCGCCTGCGCGAAGTTTCCCAGCGCCACCCCGGCCAGGACCAACAGGCCCGCGAACTGCTGCTGCGCCCATCACGGCGTGTCGCGCTGCGTTCGCTGGCGGCCTTCGCACTCACCGCTGGTGGCGCCGCCTTGCTGGCCGACCGCAAGTTCCCGCTGCGCGAACTCAGCGCCGACCTGCGCACCGCTACCGGGCAACGCAGGCACTTCAGCCTTGATGACGGCAGCGAACTTGTACTGGATGCACGCAGCGCAGCGGACCTGGAGTTCGACGCAAGTCGCCGCCAGTTGTGGCTGCGGCGTGGCCGAGCACTGCTCGACATCGCCGCGGACCCACGCCCGCTGTTGCTGCATTCCGTGCATACCAAGCTCAGCCTGCTGCGCGGCAAATTCATGGTCGAACGCGATGAGACCTCCACCCAGGTCTCCGCGCTGGCCGATCATCTGCTGATCGAAGACAGCAGCGGCCACAGTCTGCGCCTGCAGGCCGGCGAAGCTGCGTGCATCGACGCCAGCGGCATCACCGCCCTTGGCAGCAATCCACTGCAGCTGACCGACTGGCTGCACGGCAGGGTCAGCCTCGACAACGCGCCGTTGCTGGATCTGGTCGAGCGCCTGCGCGCATACCGCAGCGGCTTCCTGCGGGTGTCGCCAGAGGCCGCCGCGCTGCGCGTGCAGGGCGTGTTCGCGCTGGATGACAGCGATCGCACACTCGCCGCGCTGGCCGAAACCCTGCCCTTGCTGATCCGTTCCTACGGCCCGGTCACCCTGATCGAAAAAAAATAGCGTGAGCGTGTCCGGTTTTGCGCCCTCGATACACATCCCTATCCGAAACCCTCTTTCGGAAGCCGTATCGATGTCCGCCTCCCCCCTGCTTCGCCCTTCCTGCCTTGCCCTGGCCTTGTCCTTGGCCTGTGCCGTTCCGCTGGCCCATGCGCAAACCTCAGCCGCTGATGCGGCAGTAATCGACTACCAGATCAGCGCCGGTCCGCTTGGTGCCAGCCTCAACCGCATCGCCGCCAGCGCCGGCCGCACCTTGTCGGTGGACCCGGCACTGCTGCAGGGCAAGCAGGCCAAAGCCGTGCATGGTCAGTACTCGGTCGAACAGGCCGCTGCGCAGGCCTTGCAAGGCAGCGGCCTGCAACTGGCCACCACCGCCAGCGGCGCATTGACCGTGCAGCGCGCGCCGGCCAATGGCGTGGAACGCATCGGCACGCTGCGGGTGCAGGGTGACCAGGGAAACCGAACCCAGCTGGGCGATGACGGTCGCAATCCGGCTGATACGCCTTACAGCTCGCCGCAGTCCGGCGCTCACCTGTCGCTGCAGCAGATCGAGCGTTCGCGTGGCACCCAGGCTGGCGACATCTTCAAGGGAGTGGCCGGCGTCATCAACGGCGACAACCGCAACTCCGGCGCACTGGACCTGAACATCCGTGGCATGCAGGGCTTCAATCGCGTGCCGGTGCTGATCGACGGCAGCCAGCAGCAGGTCACCGTCTACCGCGGCTATGCCGGCGTGGCCGGGCGCAGCTACATCGACCCGGACATGATCGGTGGCATCGACATCCAGAAGGGCCCGACCGGCGGTGCCGAGGGCGTCGGCGCAATCGGCGGTGTGGTCAGCATGCGTACCTTGAACGCCGACGACATCATCAGCGGCGACAAGGACTGGGGTATCCGCCTGAAAGGCGGCTTCAGCGACAACTCCACTTCACCGCCACCGGCCTTCACCACCGGCGGCCTGCGCAATGGCGGTCGCTTCGTCACCGACTGCGGTGGTGGTGAAATCTGCACGCCCAAGCCGCTGCCCACCGAATTTGCCGACGACACCGGCATGGATCGCCCATCCACCGGCAAGCCGACCGGCGGCAGCGGCAGCGTTGCCGCCGCCAAACGCTGGGAGCACTTTGAAGTGGTGGGCGTATTCGCACGCCGCAAGACCGGCAACTATTTCGCCGGCGAAGGCGGTCCGGACGCCCCGCAGCCGGTCTTCAGCACCGAGCGCGTGACCAACATCTTCGGCTGGTGGACCGACTACACCAACGTCAGCTTCAGCGGCCTCAACCGCTTCCGTGCCGGCGAAGAAGTACTCAACACCTCGGTGGACAACCAGTCCTGGCTGTTCAAGGCGACCTGGAAGCCCAGCCCCGACCAGGCGCTGGAAGTAGGCCGCATGAAGTACCAGAGCCGCTACGGCGAGCTGATGCCTTCGGCCATCCTGCGTGGCGAGGGCGCGCTGCAATCGGCGCTCAGCGACGTCGATGCCGACACCTGGACCGCGCGCTACCGCTGGCAGCCGGCCAACGAGCTGGTCGACTTCAAGGCCAACGCCTGGCGTACCGCCCTGGACAACACCATCCGCAACGTCTACTCGTTCCCGACGCTGCCACCCGAGTACACCTATATCGAGACCACCTATCGCCAGGCCGAGCGTTGGGGCATCGACGCCACCAACACCTCGCGTTTCATAACCGGCTGGGGCGACGTCGCCCTGCAATACGGCTTCACCCACGGCAAGGAAGACGTGCATCCGATCAGCGCCAAGCAGAGCTTCAGCAGCAACAACGCCAAACGCGAGGAAAGCAGCCTGTTCGCCAGCGCCGAATGGGTGCCGACCGATTGGTTGAAGCTCGACGCCGCGGTACGCCACACCCGCTACAAGAGCTATGACCGCGAGGTCACCCGGGTGCCGTCACAGACCCGCCCCATCACTTATACCGACGTGCATCTGCAGGGCAAGGCCAGCGGCAATACGCCGATCGCGGCGATCACCTTCACTCCGGTCGAGGGCGTGCAGGTCTACGCGCGCTATGCCGAAGCACTGCGCATGCCCGGCCTGTTCGAGACCAGCTCCGGGCCGGTACCCAGCATGTTTGCGATGGACCTGCGCCCGGAGCACGCCAAGAACCGCGAGTACGGCATCAATCTGCTGCGCGACGGTCTGTTCACCGAGGGTGACCAGGCACGCCTGAAGCTGGCGTACTTCGACAACCACGTGAAGGATTACCTGACCCGCACAACCGTGCAATTACAGGGCTGGGTGTCGGCGCCGGTGATCGAAAATATCGACAACGCCGACTTCAAGGGCTACGAGATCACTGCCGAGTACCGCACGCCGCGCTTCTTCAGTGAACTGTCCGGCAGTTATTACACCCACACCAACTTCTGCCACAGCGACCGTGCCTATCCGACCAGGTCACCGGCCTGCTATCCAGGCGGCGTCACCGACAGCTATGCCAGCAATCACGTCCCACCACGCGCCTCCGGTGCACTGACGCTGGGCACGCATCAACTGGAGCAGCGCCTGACCGCCGGTGGCCGGGTCAGCTACACCGGCAACCGCCCGACCCTGCCGCGTGCCAGCAGCATCATCCCGGTGGTGGATTGGGGCTCCTACGTGCTGGTCGACGTGTTTGCCAACTACCGCATCAATGACCACGTCGCGCTCGACCTGAGCGTGGACAACCTCACCGACCGCTACTACATGGACGCGATGACGCTGGGCCTGATGCCCTCACCGGGTCGCACCGTGCGCATGGGCTTCACCGTCAACTTCTGAGGAACCGCATATGTCCGCTTCCCCAATGCTGCTGGAAATCAGCCGCAGCCAACGTTTGAAAGCCGCCACCCACGGCACCCACGAGCGGCTGGACCAACGCATCATGCGCGGCGAACCGTTCGCCTCGCTTGAGAACTACCGGCGCTTCCTACGCGTGCAATACCGTTTCCATCGCGATCTGGCGGTGCTGTATTCGCTGCCCGCGCTGCAGGGCTTGCTGCCAGATCTGGCCGAGCGCCAGCGCTTGCAGGAACTGCAGCAAGACCTGCTCGATCTGGGTGAAGCCCTGCCTGCCGATGATCATGCAGCCCTGAACAGCGACATCGACCCGGCCACCGCGCTGGGCTGGTTGTACGTGGTCGAAGGCTCGAATCTCGGCGCTGCCATCCTGTTCAAGCTGGCAGCGAAGATCGGCCTGGATGCCAACCACGGCGCCCGCCACCTGGCCGGACACCCGGATGGCCGCGCGCGTCATTGGCGGCGTTTCACCGAAGCACTGGATGGCAACGCGCTGGATGCCGAGCAGGAGCAGCGCATGGTGGCCGGTGCCACCGCGGCATTCCAGCGCGTGCATGGCTATGTCGAGCAGGGCTTTGCCGACTGAGATGGAGGCAACGCTGAGCACCGCACCAACCCCGCCACGGCGCAACCGCGCCGTGCGCGTGGGCTATCTGCTGCTGGGCATGTTGATGGTGGCACTGGGCATCATCGGCGCATTACTGCCGGTGATGCCCACCACCATCTTCATGATCCTGGCCGCCGCCTGTTTTGGCCGCTCCTCACCGCGTTTCGAGCGCTGGTTGCTGCAGCACCCGCAATTCGGTCCACCGCTGCGGCTGTGGCGCGAACAGGGCGCGATGTCCAAGCGCGCCAAAGCATTTGCCTGCGGTGGCATGACGCTGGGCTTTGCGATGTTCTGGTACTTCGCGCATCCGTCCCTGCTGTTGTGGCTGGCGGTTGCGGTCGGCATGGGTGGCTGTGCGCTGTATCTGCTGACCCGGCCGCTGCCGCGCGGTGGGACCGATATCCCGTCCCCGCAATCCGAAGAACGTGGCATCCGCTCCGTCGCCGCAACCTTGACCGTGTTGCTGCACATTGGAATGTTCGCGCTGTTGTTGTGGAGCCGTACACCGAGCATGGATCCATCGCTGGAGGAGCCCGCCGAACGCACGCAACTGGTGATGCTGCCACCGCGCGCACCGGAGCAGCCGCTGGAAGAAGTGGTCGCACCCACGCCTTCCACAGCGGCCTCGGCGATGAAACAGAAGCCGGAACCGCCACGCCCGTTGCCACCATCGCCCCCACGCGCCGACGCCAACTGGATGATTCCGCCACCCGCACCGCCACAACCCGTGCAGCAGGCACAGGCACCGCAGCAACAGGAAGCATCGATCGCAGCGGCACCGCTGACGCCGCCGTTGCCGACCGGGCCGAGCGTGGCCAACCCCGGCAAGGACAGCTGGGAAGGCCGGGTCATGGCCAAGCTGGAACGGCATCGACGCTATCCCAACGCCGCCCGCGCGCGCCGCGAACAAGGCGTCGCCCACATCCGCGTCAGCCTCGCCCGCGATGGTTCGGTGCTGTCGCTGACCTTGGAACAGACTTCCGGCTCGGCCATGCTCGACCAGGCCGCACTGGATACCTTCCGCCGCGCCACGCCATTGCCGGCCGTGCCGGAAGCACGCAAAGCGCCGCTGGAACTGTCGTTCCCGGTGGAGTTCTTCATGCGCTGAGCGCAAGGCAAACTTTGCTTGTAGGAGCGGCGTACGCCGCGAAGCTGATGAACTGTCCGATGCAACGCCTGCAAAGCCTCTGCCGAGCATGGCTCGGCACTGCAACCAGCATTGCGTTTGTTGTAGCGGCATTGGGTGGCCTCGGGCCACAAGCTGCGAAGCCACAAAGCCCAAAGCCCAAAGCTCTACCCCTCCCCAACCCTCCCCTTGCCCGTGGCAATGGGAGGGCACCTCTCCGGCCGCGGAAGACCTCACGGCAACACTTGTCTCCTGCTACATGTCATGCAAGCCTTGCAGGCTGAGAACGGGGGTTGGAATGAAGCACGGACGCACCTTGTCATTGTCACGAGCTAGCCTTTGGCTGCTACTCGCCTGCCTGTGCTGGCCCACGGCCAGCTGGGCCGCTATTGATGCGGTGAAACCCGGCGAAATCCCCGTGCTCAAACCTGGTGAGGCACTGATTCTGGCCGCGGTGGACACCAATATCGAGCTGGATTCGGTTCGCCTGAATCGCGATGGCAAAGTTTGGGGCGATGGTGTGATGTCGCGTCTGCAGGCCGGCCACAATTACCGTCTTTATGTCGCCAGTGCTGGGCGCTATGTGTGGCGTGAACTGCAACCCTTCAATGGCTTCCGCTACCTGCTCAAGGATGAAGAAGAGCTGGCGTTCCAGGTCGATGCCGGCACGATTGTTTATCCGGGCGACCTCGTGTTCCGCCCCACTTCGATGTGGCGTGCTGACGTTCATCGCTCCAACCGCAGCCTGGCAGCGATGGACTGGCTGCAGCGCACCCCATCCTGCGTTGTATGCACGCTTTGCTTTCACCTATGCCGGTCACTACTCAGACCCGTTCCCGGCCTTTTACAAGGAACAGGCTGGAGCCAGGACCTTTCCGGCCGAGGTCGAGACGACAGCGGCAGCCAAGAAGCCCGCAGCGGACAAGGACAAGGACAAGCCCGCGATTGACCCCTATTGGCAGGACCCGCAGATACTGGCCTCCAGCCTCAACCCTGCCGGCACCTTGTTCGCCATGCAGGTGCGTCAGGATGACGAGCATTGGGCAGTGGACATCATCGACCTCAAGTCCAGCATACAGACCCGGCTGGGGAGCAGTGACGTGCCGTTGGCCTCGTTCCGTTGGGCCGACGACGAAACGCTGCTGACCTCGGTACGTCTGTCCAACGGTTTGAACCGAGTCTCCGTGTTGCATATCACTACCGCTGCCGACGGCAAACCGCGCTATGCCAGCTATCTGATTCCTGGCGAAGGCAGGGTGCTGGATCTGCTACCGGGCAAGCCCGGCCACATCCTGTTTGCAAGCAGGGCCCGCGACGGCATGTTGATGGTCCACCCGCTCCATGTAGCAAACCAGGCCGCTGTCGAAGGCTTCCGGGCGCAGACCCGAAGCCGCCTGAACACCGGCATCAACGATGACACCTGGTGGTTTGCCGATGGCGCCGGCGAGCTGCGCCTGGGCATCGTCCAGCGCGGTGAAGACTACGTCCTGGTACAGCGTCAAGCAGATGGATTCCGCGATGTCATGGTGCTGTCGGACGAGCTCGACTTCGACCCGATCGCGATCTCCGCGGATGCCAGCAAGATCTACGCGCTGACCGACGAAAAACGCAGCCAGCGGGATCTTGTCGAATATGACGTGGCCACACGTTCGATCACACGCACCCTGTATTCGCAGCAGGGCACCGACGTGCAAGCGGCGATCTTCGACGACAAGCGCAACCCCATCGGGGTTGAGTTCTACCGTGATGGTCAATTGCTCTCGGACTATTTCCAGGACAACGACGCCCGCATCGGCAGGCAGCTGGGCAACGCTTTCCCCGGCCGGGCCGTGCAGCTGATCGGGCGCAGCCGTGACGGCGGCAGCATGGTCGTGGAGGTGGACGGTGCCGACGCGCCATCACAGCTATACCACCTTGACACGCGCCAGAACCGTGCTTCATTGCTGGCGCAAGCCTATCCCTGGCTGGCGGACCGTACTTTCGCGCCAACCCAGGTACTGAAATTCAAATCCAGCGATGGCCTGGACGTAGAGGCATTCCTTACCTTGCCGCCAGGGCAGCAACCACGCCCGCTGGTAGTTCTGCCCCATGGCGGCCCAATCGGCGTTGCCGACAGCCTGCACTTCGATCCTGAAGTGCAGTTCCTCGCCTCCCGCGGCTATGCCGTGTTGCGCGTCAACTTCCGCGGCTCGGAAGGATATGGACGCGCCTTCCGTGAAGCCGGGCACCGCAACTACGGCACGCGCATCGAGGACGACATCGATGCGGCAATCAATCTTGCGCTGGCCAGCTACCCGCTTGATGCGTCACGGATGTGCGTGGTCGGCAGCAGCTATGGCGGTTACTCGGCGCTGGTTTCCGCCATCCGCTGGCCACAGCGTTTCCGTTGTGCGGTCTCCATCGCCGGCATCAGCGATCGCTCGCTGTTCTTCACTGCCAGCGATACCGCACGCAGCGAAAAGGGCAGGCAGTTGGCCGAGAAAATGATGGGCAACCCGAACGAAGATGCCGCTGCGATCCGCGACACCTCCCCACTCTATCGCTATACCGAACTGTCCATCCCGGTGATGCTCGCCCATGGCCGAGAGGACCAACGCGTGGACTTCGAGCACAGCCGGCGCATTTCACGGATGCTGCGGCTGGCCGGGCGACCTCCGGTGGAACTGTATTTTGATGAGGAAGGCCATGGCGTGGTTGACCCAGCCAACCGTACTGCGTTGTGGAAACGCGTTGGCGAGTTCCTGGACCAATCCACCAGACAGTGAGGCCAGATCCCCGGCGCAAGCAGCTGAACTGTTCGCCTGCAGACGCCGGGACTAGAATGTGGGCATGGACGCACTCACCTTCCGCAACGCAACCGCCGCCGATATCCCGGCCCTGATCGATCTGGTCACCTCCGCCTACCGTGGCGACGCCTCGCGCGTCGGCTGGACCACCGAAGCCGACATCCTCGATGGCCAGCGCATCGATGCCGCCGGCATCCAGGGCGACCTCGACCGCCCGCGCAGCGTGATCCTGCTCGCCGAGCAGGACGGCCAGCTGCAGGCCTGCTGCCATGTCGCCGATGAAAACGGCCACGGCTACTTCGGCATGTTCTCGGTCAGCCCCAACGCCCAAGGCGGCGGCATCGGCAAGCAATTGATGCAGCGCGCGGAACAGCATGTGGCCGAACAGTGGCAGCTGCCGACCATGCAGATGACGGTGATCGATTGCCGCGACGAGCTGATCGCCTTCTACGAACGCCGCGGTTATGTGCGTACCGGCATCAAGAAGCCGTTCCCGTATGGCGATGAACGCTTCGGCATCCCCAAGCGCGACGACCTGCAGTTCGAAATCCTGGAAAAGCCGCTCGGGGCCACCGCATGAGCGAGACCTGGACCTTCATCTGCGCCAGCGAAGAGCTGCTGCCGGGCGAACTGAAGACCGGCTTCGATGAAGTCACCGGCTCACCGATTGTCGTATTCAACCTGGACGGCGAACTGTATGCACTGGAAGACCAGTGCACGCACGAAGAATTCGAACTGTCCTCCGGCACCCTGGACCCGGACGAAGGCAGCATCGAGTGCATACTGCACGGCGCCCGCTTCGACATTCGCGACGGCCGCGCCCTGTGTGCCCCGGCCTACACGGCCGTGCCCAAGTTCCCGGTCAAGCGCGAACACGGCGGCATCTGGTCGCGCGACGACCGCGACTGAGCCCGGCCCCGGTCACGGGAGCTGCAGCAGCGGCTCCCCTCTGCCAATCCAGCGCAACACGCCAGCCAGCCGCATGCACTGCAACCTGACTCGCGGCACGGGCAATCCTGACAGCCCAGAAATCGGTTGTCTGACCGCAGGCATCTGTATAGCCCCACACCGCCTCCAGCGAATCGCCTGTACCCATAAAAGGCACGGCTGTCCTAGGCACATCGGCATTGCAAACGCAAACAATTCTCAATAAGATGCGCATCTATCGCGATAACGCGAAATTAACGGCCCGCGTCTTTTCCCCATGTCTTCCCCGTCCACCAAGGTTCAAACGCTGACTGTCGCCACCGTGCGACGGCGCCTGCCTTGGCTGATGCTGGTGTTCGGCATGTTGCTGGTCTGGGCCGTGGCACTCCAGGCCAAGGCCGCAGTCGCCGTCCCGCTGACGCTGGAAGGTTTCGACCAAATCCTGGTTTCGCCTGAGCCCGGCCATCCGCAGCAACCGCTGCAGATGACCGCGATCAGTGAATCCGGCGGTGAGACATCACGCCTGAGCAAGCAACGCCCGGCACCGATGCTGTCCAGCCCGGTCCAGCTTGTTCCTGTTACACCCAGCCACGTCTTCCTGACTGCCGCCAGCGACACGCTGCTGCAGCACGCGGTTGAACGTGCCCAGCGCTATCCGCTGGCACCGTACCTGCTGCTCAATCCCGGCCACGCCCCGCCGCACGCCTGAGCCATCGCTTTACCTTGCCGCTGCACCTTTGCTGCGCCGGCCCCCCCCTTTTTGCTTCCCCCCCTTTGCATCGGCTGGATCTGCCGGTGCGCCCTATTTGTCTGCCTACGAGTCCAACCATGACCCCTGTGCGTACCCCGCTCACTTCTGCCCTGCTGCTCGCCATTGCTCCGCTTGCCGCCCACGCCGCCCCGGATACCGCTGCCGACGCAGCCACTGATCAGCGCAAAGCCACTGAACTGGATGCGGTAGACGTACACGCCGAACAGGCGCGCCTGCAGTCCTCCAAGTTCACCGCGCCGCTGCTGGATACGCCCAAGTCGGTTTCGGTGATTTCGCAGAACGTGATCGAGCAGACCGCAGCCACCACCTTGCTGGATGCCCTGCGCACCGTACCGGGCATCACCTTTGGCGCTGGCGAAGGCGGCAACCCGACCGGCGACCGCCCCTTCATCCGTGGCTTCGACTCGGCATCGGACATCTACGTGGACGGCCTGCGTGACGTCGGCAGCCAGACCCGCGAAGTGTTTGCCATCGAGCAGATTGAAGTGCTCAAGGGGCCGAGCTCGGCCTATAGCGGTCGCGGCTCGGCCGGCGGCAGCATCGGCCTGGTCAGCAAATCGCCGAAGCTGCGCGACTTCGTGCAGGGTTCGGTGGGTTTGGGTACCGACAGCTACCAGCGCGCCACGGTGGATGCCAATGCGGTGATCGGTGATGGCATCGCCACCCGCATCAACCTGATGAAGCACGACAGCGACATCGCCGGCCGCGACGAAGTAAACGTCAGCCGCTGGGGCATCGCGCCGTCCATCGCCTGGGGCCTGAATGGCCCGACCCAGTTCACCCTGGGCCACTACCACATGGAAACCGACGACCTGCCCGATGCCGGCGGCTTCCCGTACAACAACCCGTTCACCAGCGGCGTCAACGTTCCCAAGAACGGCGACGGCAGCCCGATTGTGCCGGACCGCAACAACTTCTACGGTCTGGTGGACCGCGATTTCCAGGAAACCAAGGCCGACATCACCACCGCCAACCTGTCGCATGAGTTCGGCGCGTTCACTGCCCGCAACATTGCCCGCTTCGGCCGTACCACCAATGACTACCTGTGGACCCAGCCAGACGACAGCAAGGGCAACCCGAACCTGTACGGCACCTTGTGGCGCCGTACCAACAGCCGCGCTACCCGCACTGAAAGCTTCATCAACCAGACCAGCCTGACCGGCGAGTTCAGCACGGGCGCGATCAAGCACAACATCAACGCAGGTATCGAGTACTCCGAAGAGAAGACCCGTCGCGGCAGCTATCTCATCGGCGATGTGCGCCGCCCCAACGGGCAGACCACTGCGGGCACCAACAACCCGCTCACCGGCAACCAGGTCTGCGCCACCACCGGCGCCGCCACCGGCTATAACTGCACCGACTTCGCCAACCCGAACCCGCATGATCCGTGGTCGGCTTCGCACACTGTCACCCGCAGCAACCCTGCAGTCGACGTGCGCCAGACCAACCGCACGCGCTCTGCCTACCTGTTCGACACCATGGAGTTCACCCCGCAATGGCTGTTGAATGTGGGCGTGCGCTTTGACGACTACGATGCACGCCTGATCACCCCGACCCCGGCCGCCATCGCCGCGGGTACCGATGACCTGCGCAATGCCCAGTCGTTCTGGAACGGTCAGGCCGGCCTGGTGTTCAAGCCGGCTGCGAATGGCAGCATCTATCTGTCGTGGGGCACCTCGTCCACGCCGGTCGGCATGGACGGCGGCGATGGCGCCGACGGTATCAGCGCGAACATCAAGAACCTGGCACCGCAGCGCAGTCGCAACATCGAACTGGGCACCAAGTGGGATCTGCTGGACCAGCGCTTGTCGCTGACTGGCTCCATCTTCCAGACCGAAATGAACAACGCGCGCGTCACCAGCGACGCCGGCACCATGGAGAACGCGGGCCGCAAGAAGGTCAAGGGTGCCGAAATCGGCATCAGCGGCACCATTGTTGAAGGCCTGCAGGTATTCGGCGGCTACACCTATCTGGATGCCGTGGTTGAAGACAACGGTTTTGCCCTGGTCAACGGTGCCTACGTGCCGTCGCCATTCAATGGCAATGCGTTCCCGAACACCGCCAAGCACAGCGCCAGCATCTGGACCACCTGGTCACCGACTTTCGTGCAGGGCCTGACCGTGGGCGCTGGCGCCAACTACGTCGACAAGGTCTACGGCAACGTCAACAACACCAAGTGGATTCCGTCGTATACCCGTTGGGACGCGATGGCCAGCTACACGTTCAATGACACTTACAGCTTGCAGTTGAACGTGCAGAACCTGACCGACAAGGTGTACTTCACCAAGGCGTATGCTTCGCACTACGCGGCGATCGCACCGGGCCGCGCAGCAACGCTGACCTTCAACTTCAAGTTCTGATACCGGTGCTCAGATACCGGCGTACTGATCGTCAGCTTTAGATACACACGCCCCCGGCATCGCGCCGGGGGCGTCTCTACAAGGAAACACCATGCTGCTGCACATCCCCGATGTACTCACGCGCGAACAGGTGGCACTGGCCCGCCAGCGCCTGCAGGAGGCGGGCTGGGCAGACGGCAAGGCCACTGCTGGTTATCAATCGGCACAGGCCAAGCAGAACCTGCAGTTACCCGAATCGGACCCTGCCGCACGTGCGCTGGGCTCGATGATTCTGGATGCGCTGGGGCGCAACGACACTTTCTTTGCTGCAGCCTTGCCGAGGCGGGTCTACCCGCCCCTGTTCAATTGTTATCAGCAAGGCCAGACCTTCGGTTTCCACGTCGACAATGCCATCCGCTACGACCACATAACTCGCCCCAATGATCCGCAGCCGGTACGTACCGATCTGTCGGCAACCCTGTTTTTGGCGGACCCGGACGAATACGACGGCGGCGAGTTGGTCATCGAAGACACCTACGGCAACCAGCGTGTGAAGCTGCCCGCAGGGCACATGGTGCTGTATCCCGGCACCAGCCTGCATCAGGTCACGCCAGTAACCCGCGGTGCGCGCGTGGCATCGTTCTTCTGGATTCAAAGCATGATCCGCGATGACGGCCATCGGCGTCTGTTGTGGGAGCTGGACAGTTCGGTCCGTCAGCTCACCCAGGATCATCCGCAACACCCCTCTCTGGTCAGCCTGACCGGCGTTTATCACAACCTGCTGCGACAATGGGCCGAGGCGTGAGCGACAACGAAGCCGACATCCAGGCATTGCTGCAGCAACTGGTCGATGACCCGGATGGTGCATTGCGCGCACTTGAACAACGCGCGCAGAACGGCGACGCCGTCGCCCAGTTCCTGCTCGGCCAGGCCTGCATGGAAGGCCGCGGGCGGGCCATGGATACCAGCACCGGCATGGCTTGGTTCGAACGTGCCGCCAATGGCGGCTTGCCGTTGGCGATGAACATGTTGGGCCGCTGCCATGAGCTTGGCCACGGCACCTCGGTCAATCACGAACTGGCAGCCGTCTGGTATCGCAAAGCTGCCGACAACGGTCTGGATTGGGGCATGTATAACCTGGCCAACCTGCTGGCCACCGGCCGCGGCATTGGCAAGGATGAAGCCGGCGCCTACGCGCTGTACCTGCGCGCGGCATACGACGGTCACGCAAAATCGATGAATCTGGTCGGGCGTTGCCTGGAAGAAGGCCGTGGCGTCACCGCCAATCCTGGCGCCGCTCCGGCCTGGTATCTGCGCTCGGCCCAAGCTGGCGATTTTCGCGGACAGGCCAGCCACGCCTCGATACTGTTGGCCGCCGGTCAGATCGATGA
The DNA here is from genome assembly GCF_056760195.1 of Stenotrophomonas sp. STEN020. Taxonomy (NCBI): domain Bacteria; kingdom Pseudomonadati; phylum Pseudomonadota; class Gammaproteobacteria; order Lysobacterales; family Lysobacteraceae; genus Stenotrophomonas; species Stenotrophomonas sp. STEN020. The sequence continues at coordinate 50,265 of NZ_JBRREI010000026.1, read as the reverse complement.
AGCCGTCAATTGGCTGGGCAAAGCACTACTGCATGGCAGCCCGTCCTTTCTGCAGCAGATCCGGCCACAGCTTGCCAACTCACCGCATGCAGTGATCCGGGCATTGCTGACCGATCAGGATTGATATCCGTCAAGTTGATATCAATTCTCATTTGCAAAAGTTAACGAATCGTATCTACAATACCGCACCGCAAACGCTGGCCCCTGTCGCCGCGCCTGCAATCCGGAGATACGCATGCAGCAATCACAGCGCCAGCACGCATACAACAACGCCGCTTCCGGCGTTGTCAGCTTGCGTCCGCTGGCTTTGTGCATGTTGCTGCTGTTGTCGCTGTTGGCGGCCTTATGCCAGAGCGGCACCCAGCTTTCCCGGCTCGGCCTGGCCCAGAATGGCCATGCCTCGGCGCCGGCTGAAGAGCGTCAAGGCGGCGAACGCCACCTCGAAGAAGAAAGCCCGGCCAAGCTGCGTCGGGTAGCACAGCTGCGCGCACCACGCGCAGTCCAGCCCCAGCCTGATGTGCAGCAGCTGCTGTCTGCAGCGGACGGCGCTGTCCCCATCCGCACGCTCATCCCGGCATCCGAGCCGGTCACTGCCCATGCACTGGCCAGCCCGCGCCAACAGCGTGGGCAAGCGCCGCCGCTGAGCTGAAGCTCCGCGCCAAGTCGTTTCCGCTTCACTCCTCTCTTTTTCCCAGCTCGTCCCTGCACGCGTGCGCGCCTGCGGTGATGACGGCTGCAACCTGCATTCCTTGATCGAGGTATTCCCATGGCCCTGCGCCAGCGTCACCGTGTGTCCGTTTCCCGCCAACTGCTCAGCCTCGCCGTGCTCGGTGCCATCAGCGCCAGCGCCCATGCCAACGGCAGCGGTGCGCCGACCACGCTGGACAAGGTGGTCGTCACCGCCAGCGGCTTCGAGCAGAAGATCACCGACGCGCCGGCCAGCATCAGCGTGGTCAGCCGCGAGGAACTGGCACTGCGTCCGTACACCAGCCTGGTCGACGCGCTGCGTGACGTGGAAGGCATCGACGTCGGCATGGAAACCACCGACAAGAACGGTCGCGCCACCATCTCCATGCGCGGCATGCCGTCCGAGTACACATTGGTACTGATCGACGGCCGTCGCCAGAGCAACGTCGGCAACCTGTACCCGAACAACTTCGGTGGTGGCCAGTTCGCCTACATGCCGCCGTTGGATGCCATCGAACGTATCGAAGTGGTGCGCGGGCCGATGTCGACCCTGTACGGTGCCGACGCCATGGGCGGCGTGATCAACATCATCACCCGTCGCAACCAGAGCGAATGGCATGGCTCGGTGACGCAGGGCTTCACCGTGCAGCAGGAAGATGCGTTCGGCGATGCGCGTACCACCGACGTCTACCTGAGCGGCCCGCTGATCAAGGACCGTCTGGGCATGAGCGTGCGCGGCAGCTGGTATGACATCGACGAATCAAGCCCGGAATGGGATTCGCTGCCGTTGCCCGATGGCAGCCAGTGGGAACGTGCACTGGGCTTTGGCGGCGGCGGCAAGGCCGTTGCCAACACCAACTGGAACAGCGGCATCCGCCTGAATTTCAAGGCCAGCGACAACCACGACCTGTGGTTGGACTACGACGTCTCGCGCCAGAAGTACGACAACAGCAAGGGCCAGACCGGCACCCTGGACAGCGCCGCAAGCCTGTGGCGCAGCGGCGTAGCCACCATCCCCAACGGCAGCGGTGGCACCACCACCCGCCGCGTGGTGCAACCGCGCGTTGGCTATACCGCTTACCAGCGCTATGAGCTGGACCAGCTGGCGCTGACCCATCAGGGCCGCTACGACTTCGGCACGTGGCAGACCAGCCTGTCGCGCACCCAGAGCAACAACCTGGGCCGCTCGTTGCCGTTGACCCTGGACGAGCGCGCCGACCTGCAGACCCTGTGGAACGATGTCTGCCGTCGTCGCGGCCAGGCCGCCAACTGCAATATGGCCAGCGGCAACCTGTCGGTGCTCAATGACGCCGAGCGCGCACGCCTGCAGGCGTTCCTGCCGCGCCCGCTGCGTACCATGGAACTGGACGCGATGGTGCTGGACACCATGCTCGACCTGAGCTTCGGCGCACACAAGGTCACCGTGGGCGGCCAGTACAACAACACCGACATGACTGATGGCGTGTTCGGCATGGACGGCAACGGCTACCGCGACAACGTCAAGCAGAAGCACCGCACCTGGTCGGTGTTCGCCGAGGACAACTGGGCCTTGACCGACGCACTCACCGCCACGCTCGGCCTGCGCTATGACCACCACAACATCTTCGGCAGCCATGTCAGCCCGCGCGCCTACCTGGTGTGGAATGCCAGCGATGCCTGGACCGTCAAGGGCGGCGTCAGCACCGGCTACAAGACCCCGCGTCCGGACCAGCTGTTCCCAGGTGTCACCGGCTTCGGCGGCCAGGGTGTGATCCCGTTTGTCGGCTCGCCGCACCTGAAGCCGGAAACCAGCACCAACTATGAGATCGCAACGTATTACGACGGCGGCCGTTGGGGCTTCAACGCCACTGCCTTCCTCAACCGCTTCGACGACAAGATCGCCAGCGGCGGCAGCTTCGCCAACTGCGAAGTGGCGCCTGCCAACAGCGGCTACTGCATTGACGTAGGCCCGGGCTGGGCGGCGCTTGGGTACAGCGTTTTCAGCCAGAGTGTGAACCTGGACAAGGCCGAGACCCGCGGCGTTGAACTGGCCAGCCACGTCGACCTGCTGGACAACCTGCAGCTGCGCGGCAACTACACCTACACCAAGAGCGAGCAGACCAGCGGCGCCACCAAGGGCCAGCCGATCGCCGGCAACCCGGCCAAGCACATGGCCAATGCCAGCCTGAACTGGCAACTCAACGACGCCATCAGCCTGAGCCTGATCGGCGAAGGCCGCTACGACCGCTACCGCGACACCCTGCTGTCCAACGTGGGCGGCGTCACCAGCTCGACCGTGCGTTACTACGAGGACTACACCACCTTCCATCTGGGTGGCAGCTGGAAGCTCAATGACTGGCTGACCGTCAACGCACGCGTCAACAACCTGTTCGACAAGGACTTCGTCTCGCAGTCCTGCGTGCTGACCTCGCCCAGCGAGTACAGCTGCGTTGACGACTACGCGGTGAAGGAACAGCGTCGCAGCTACTGGCTCTCCTTGAACGCAAAGTTCTGATTTAGCTGACGCAGAGTGCCGAGGCGGAGCGGAGATCGGCCCCCTCCCTTGTGCGTAGCACAGGGGAGGGCTGGGGAGGGGTAGCTTCTGGCTTCTGCTCTCCACCCTGTCAACGCCGCAGCCCCGCAAACGTTTCCAGCACAAGCAGAACAACTCCCTCCCTTGTGCAACGCACAGGGGAGGGTTGGGGAGGGGTAGCTTTTGATCTTGCTTCTGACTTGAAGCAAAGAACCAAAGCAGCAGCCAGATCAAAAGCTACCCCTCCCCGGCCCTCCCCTTGCCTCCGGCAAAGGGAGGGGGCAATGCATCGCACAAATTGCGAATCATTCTCATTAGTGCTCTAATCGTCGTCCTTCACTTCCCCTGATTCCCGTGTCCGCAGACCGCAGCACCGCCACTACCGTGCAACAACAAGCCAGCCGTGGTTTCTGGTTGCGCACCTTGCATCAGTGGCACTGGATCAGCTCGGCGGTCTGCCTGATCGGCATGTTGTTGTTCTCCCTCACCGGCATCACCTTGAACCACGCGTCCAAGATCGAAGCCAAGCCACAGGTGCAGAACCTGCAGCTGGAATTGCCAGCTCCCGTGCTCAAGGCGCTGGGCGAGCGCGAAGACGGCAATGCGCCGCTGCCAGCGCGCGTCGCCGACTGGTTGTCCAATCGTCTGGAAGTGTCCATCGGCAGCCGTGAAGCCGAGTGGTCGCCGGAAGAAATCTATCTGTCCATGCCCGGCCCTGGCAGCGATGCCTGGCTGAGCATCGACCGCGAAACCGGTGCGGTGGAGTTTGAAAAAACCCGTCGCGGCTGGGTCTCGTACTTCAATGATCTGCACAAGGGCCGCAATGCGGGCCCGGGCTGGGGTTGGTTCCTCGACGTGTTCGCGGTGGCCTGCCTGGTGTTCTGCATCACCGGCCTGTTCCTGTTGCATCTGCATGCGCGGCAGCGGCGCATGACCTGGCCGCTGGTCGGCCTGGGTTTGCTGATCCCGCTGCTGATCGCCCTGCTCCTTATCCATTGACCGTCTTTCTCTCCGGAGTCGCACTATGCGCGTCACCCTGACCATCGCCCTGAGCGGTTTGATTGCCACCGCTCCTGCCGCCTACGCCGCCAGCCTCGACGTCAACGTCGAAGTGCCCAAGCTCAACGTGGCCGAATACCACCGCCCGTATGTCGCGGTGTGGATCGAAGGTGCCGACCAGCAGGTCGCCGCCAACCTGTCGATCTGGTACCAGCTCAAGGACACCGCCGAAGGCCATGGCACCAAATGGTTGCCAGACCTGCGCCAGTGGTGGCGCAAGAGCGGCCGCACCCTGCAGGTGCCGGTCGATGGCGTGACCGGCCCGACCCGCCCGGTCGGCAAGCACCAGCTCAGCTTCAGCGACCGCCAGCCGCAGCTGCGCGCCCTGCCCGCCGGCCAGTACTCGCTGGTGGTGGAAGCCGCACGCGAAGTCGGTGGCCGCGAACTGGTCAAGATTCCCTTCACCTGGCCGGCCCGTGCCGCACAGAACGGCCGTGCCCAAGGCACCTCCGAGCTCGGCACCGTCACCCTTGCCGTCAAGCCCTGATCCCCATTACCAACGGAGCCAACCGATGAAGCGTTCCCTCCTGCTTGCTGCCACCATCGCCGCCGTACTGCCGTTCTCCGCCGCCGCCCACAAGGCCTGGCTGCAACCGTCGCAGACCGTGATTGCCGGTACCAACCCGTGGATCACCGTGGACGCGGCCGTGTCCAACGACCTGTTCTACTTCAACCACGTGCCGTTGCGCCTGGACAACCTGGTGATCACCGCACCGGACGGCAGCACCGTGCAGCCGCAGAACGCCGCCACCGGCAAGTACCGCAGCGTGTTCGACGTCGAGCTGACCCAGCAGGGCACCTACCGCCTGGCCACCGTCAATGCCGGCCTGTCGGCCAACTGGCAGGAAGACGGCAAGCCCAAGCGCTGGCGCGGTAACGCCGCCACCTTCGCCACCGAAGTGCCGAAGGACGCCAAGGACCTGAAGGTCTCCGAGACCGCCGGCCGCATCGAAACCTTCGTCACCAACGGCAAGCCGAACGACACCGCGCTGCAGCCGACCGGCAAGGGCATGGAGCTGGTTGCCCTGGGCCACCCGAACGATCTGTTCGCAGGCGAGCAGGCCAAGTTCAAGCTGCTGGTCGACGGCAAGCCGCACGCTGGCCTGGAAGTCGAGATCACCCGTGGTGGCACCCGTTACCGCAACGCCCAGGAAGAGATCAAGGTCACCACCGACGCCAACGGCGAGTTCTCGGTGACTTGGCCGCAGGCTGGCATGTACTGGCTGGAAACCGGCACCGAGGACAACAAGACCTCGATCCCGCAGGCCAGCGTCCGCCGCCTGAGCTACGTAGGCACGCTGGAAGTGCTGCCGCAGTAAGGCTCAAAGCCCCTCTCCCGCCTGCGGGAGAGGGGTTGGGGTGAGGGCAAGACCGAAGCCGCATTGCTGAAATTCGCTGACGGCATGAAAAAGCAAAAGCTCCCCTCATCCGCCCCTTCGGGGCACCTTCTCCCGTAAACGGGAGAAGAAACACCTGCCCCAGCCGGCTTTTTTGATACCGATGTCCTCCAACTCCGACATCGCCGCCCTTGGCGGCCACACCATGGGCACCAGCTGGAGCGTCAAGCTGGTCGCCGCGCGCAGCCGTGACCTGCACCCGCTGCACGCCGGCATCCAGGCCGAGCTCGACCGCGTTGTCGCGCAAATGAGCACCTGGGAAGCCGACTCGGACATCAGCCGCTATAACCGCGCCGCCGCCAATACCTGGCATGCGCTACCCGATGATTTCTGGAACGTGCTGGTCACCGCGCGCGACATCGCCGAACGCAGCGCTGGCGCCTTCGATCCCACTATCGGCCCCTTGGTCGCGCTGTGGGGCTTTGGTGCCGATGCGGGCACACAGGTTGTACCCGATCCCGCACGTCTGGCCGACGTCGCCGCTCGCTGCGGCTGGAACAAACTGCAGCTCGACCCACAAACGCAAAGCGCGCTGCAACCCGGCGGCCTGCAACTGGATCTATCTGCCATCGCCAAAGGCTACGGCGTGGATCTGGTCAGTCGCTGGCTGCGCCGCATCGGCATCAGCGCTGCCTTGGTCGAAGTCGGCGGCGAACTGCATGGCTACGGTTTGAAACCCGATGGCCAACCTTGGCGCGTACTGGTCGAATCCGCGCCCGAAGAAGATGCCGGCGCCGACTACCCACCACGCGTGCTCGCGTTGGATGATCTTGCAGTAGCCACCTCCGGCGACCGTTGGCACCAGTTCGAACGCGATGGCGTTTCCTACAGCCACACCCTGGACCCACGCAGCCATGCCCCGGTCAGCCGCGCCGCAGCAGCAGTCACCGTGATCGCGCGCGACGCCATGCTTGCCGATGCCTGGGCCACCGCATTGACCGTGATGGGCGCTGACGAAGGCCTGGCCTTTGCCAACGACCATGACTTGGCTGCACGCTTCATCTCCCGCAGCAGCAATGGCCTGGTCGAAACCATGACGCCCGCCTTCCAGCGTTACCTGGACGCCAGCACGCAATGAACCCCAATCGCTCCACCCGCGCCCTGCTCGGCAATCTCGCCGTTGGCCTCGGCCTGCTGCTGATCGCCTTGTTGCTGCTGCGCCTGCATCTTGGCGAAAGCTGGTGGCCGGCCGCGCCGCTGGCACCGCAATGGTGGATGGCACTGGCAGCGTTGGCGATCTATGCGGCAGCTTGCTTCGCATTGTGGTGGTGCACCCGCCAACGCGATGACGATAGCGGCGACAGCAAGGAACCGCCGATCCTGGTGGTGTGGTCCAGCCAGACAGGCTTTGCCCAGCAGCTGGCGCAGCGCACCGCCGCGCACCTGCGCGCGGCCGGCCACAAGACCCGACTGCGCGCCATCGATCAGGTCGATGCGGCCCTGCTGGCCAGCAGCCGCCAGGCCTTGTTCATCGCCGCCACCACCGGTGAAGGCGATCCGCCCGACCATGCACTCGCCTTCCTCAGCCGGGTGATGCCGCAGCCGCTGAAGCTGCCGCAGCTGCAATACGCGGTACTGGCACTGGGCGACAAAACCTATGAACACTACTGCGCGTTCGGCCATCAACTCGATGAATGGCTGCGCACGCACGGCGCACAACCGCTGTTCGATACGGTGGAAGTAGACAACGCCGATGCCGACGCGCTGCGCCATTGGCAGCAACTGCTTGGCCAGCTTGGCGGCGAAGCAGCCAATGCCACCGATTGGAGTGCGCCGGCCTATCAATCGTGGTTGCTGCGCAGGCGTGAAGTACTCAATCCCGGCAGCATCGGCGGCAAAGTATTCCACCTGCAGCTGCAGCCCGCGGACGGAAAGCTGCCGACCTGGCAGGCCGGTGATATTGCCGAGATCGGCCCACGCCAATCTGCGGATGCGGTGGCGCATTGGCTGCGCGCCAACAACTTCGATGCTGCAACCGTGCTTGCCGATGGCCGCAAGCTGGGTGACGCCCTCGCCCACTCCCATCTGCCAGACAGCGTCGACAACCACGATGCCAACGCGCTCGCCGCCAGCCTCAAGCCACTGCCGCACCGCGAGTACTCGATTGCCTCAATGCCGGGCGAAGGCAGCCTGCAGCTGATGCTGCGCCGGCAGCTGCGTCCGGACGGCACACCGGGTCTGGCCAGTGGCTGGCTCTGCGACTACACCGCTATCGGCGACAGCATTGATCTGCGCCTGCGCAGCAACAGCAACTTCCATCCGCCGGGCAATGATGCCCCGCTGATCCTGATCGGCAACGGCACCGGCATTGCCGGCCTGCGCGCGCACCTGCGCGCCCGCATCGATGCCGGTGCGAGACGCAATTGGCTGCTGTTCGGCGAACGCAACGCGGCCCACGATTTCCATTTTGGTGCCGAGCTGCAGCAATGGCAGCTCGAAGGTGGGATCGAGCGGCTGGACACCGTTTTCAGCCGCGATGATGGTCAGTTCCATTACGTGCAGGACGCACTGGCCGCGCACAGCGATGTACTGCGGCAATGGCTGGACGACGGCGCCACCATCCTGGTCTGCGGCAGCCTGCAAGGCATGGCCCCGGCGGTGGACAAGGTCATCATCGACGCGATTGGCGCCGACGCACACCAAGCACTGCGCATCGCCGGGCGTTATCGCCGCGACGTTTATTGAATGTCGACCCCAGCTGTAGTGCCGAGCCATGCTCGGCAGAGGCCTTACAAGCAATCCCAACCGTAGTGCCGAGCCATGCTCGGCAGAGGCTTTCCCGGTAGTGCCCAATGCCGAGCATGGCTCGGCACTACAGGTGAAGCCTTGTGCTGTTGGTTCTGCGGCTTCGCGGCTTACGCCGCTCCTACAACAGCCGGGGCTACCTTTATCGCCAACAACTCCCCGCCACCGCTAAGCGTATAACGCTGCCTTTCACCGGCAGCCAACCACGCGGTATCGCCTGCCGACATCGCTGGCAACACGCCGCCTTCGAATTCGGCCTGCCCTGCCAGCAGATGGATCGCCCACGCGGCCTGCGGCTCGGTGAAGAACAACATGGGCCCGACCAACGGCCGATGCAGCAGTTCAGCCTGCAGGGCATCACGGCGCCACATCAGATTGAAGTCCTGGGTCACGCCGTCGACCAGCTCGCCCACCAGCTCCGCCTCGCCAGCGAAGTGCAGGCGCTGATACGGCGGCAGCAGGGTTTCGCAGCGGCCATCGGCAAAGCGCAGGCGCAGGCCTTCGCCCTGCAGCAGCACCAGCTCACGTTCTACACCAGGGAAGGCGGAGAAGGCCGCATCCTGTTCGATCTCGGCGATGGACAGGCGCAGCTGCCAGTCGCCCTGTTCGGGCAGGCGCAGGATCTCGCGCGTCCAACCCAGACCATTGCGCCAGCGCTCGCGCTGGTAGAGAGCAGACGGGATGACGCGGGAAGGAGAGTTCAGTGTATGCATCGGGCAATGATGCCATTACCGCGCAGGCGACTGTTTCTTTTGTGGGAGCGGCGTAAGCCGCGAAGCCACTGGACCAACAGCGCAGAGCAACGGCAACCCCTCCCCAGCCCTCCCCTTGCCTTCGGTAAAGGGAGGGGGCTCAAAGCCAACCCCTCCCCAACCCTCCCTTTGCTACGCAAAAGAGAGGGGGCAGAAGCTCTGCTTACTTCGGCATCGCCAGGTTCTCAGCCGTCAACGGCTTGCCTGCCCGCGGCGTGGTCGCAATCACCGCATCCGCCGGCAGCGCCGTGCCCTTGTCCAGGCGTGCCTGCACCCGATCCAACGCCTCGTACACATACGGCAACAGCGGCAGGTAACGCGAGCCGTAATCCGGCAGGCCGAGGAAACCATCGAAGTGCTGCACGTTCTGCACCTTCCAATAGCTCACCTCGCGCCCGGCAGTCTTCGCTGCAGCCGCATACGGCGCGCTGCTGAAAGCCGGTGGAATCAAACCATCGTCAGCACCGTGCACCACCATCACCGGCAGGCCCTTGCGCGGCAAACCAGCATGGGTGGCCTGGATGCCCGCCTGCACACGTTTAGCATCTTCGCTCTGCCCGTCCCACATACCACGCAGGCACTTCAGGCCAGCGTAGGTCAGGTCCGGCAAGGCGACTTTGCTGTCGAGCAGGCCAACGCCAGCGCCCGGCGGAATACCGCTGCCGTCGGAGATCCACGCCGCACGCTCAACTGCTGTTGCCGCACGCGGCGAGAAATCCGGATTCTGTGCGGCAAAGTTGAAGCCGCAGGGATGCTCGCCCACGCCATAGCGCCCGTAGGCCGAGGCATAGGTCGCGGCAATCGCACGCCACAGATCAAAGCCGGTGGACAAGGCACCCGCACGCAGCGAGGCATCGGTCCAGCCCTTGCTCAACATCAGGTCGTAAGCCGACTTGGCCTGCGCGGCCGGGGTCTCACCGCTGATCACGCCTTCGGCCGCCAACGTCGCGCAGCGCACTGCCGCGCCAGCCTGCAAGGCAGCCGTCATCGGCGGCTGCGGCAGGTTGCTCATATGCAGCTGCGCGCACGGCATCAACAGCCCCGCTTCGGTGCTGTAGTCATACAGCGCACGTGCGCCGGGGCCGCTGGAGTAGATGCTGGGCTCGCCCGCCACCACGGCGTCCAGCCAATCACCTTCCAGCTCGGCCGCGCGCAGCACCGCGCCGCCACCATTGGAAATACCGACGGCAATGATGCGGGTGTTTTCAAAAGTAAAAGGGGCGGCCTGTGGATAGGCTTCGGCCAGCGCCAACAGCGCGAACTCGGCAGCCTGCTTTACATGCCGCCCCCAATCGGCCTCCGGGTTGTCCTTGGAATGGGCATGTTTGAACGCAACACCCGAGGCGTTGATCGGCGCGTCCGGCACGAAGGCCAGATCGTTCACTTCACCCAATGCGCCGACCGTACCGTTGGCACGCACGCCGATCTGCGCGTTGAGGTCGTAATAATCGCTACCAGCGCCCTTGTCGGTATAGACCACGGCGCAGCCCTTGGGCAGGCCCCACGCAGCTGCGACCGAGACTGCGCCATAGATGCCACGCGAGCCCGACGCAGGCGCTACCAGCACGCAGCGCTTGGAGGTGTCGAAGTTGTCCGGCACCTGCGCCAACACGCGATGCGGCTGCTTGGCACCGGGCAGCCGCGCAAATGCCGAATACTCGCGGCCAGGCACGCTCTGCAGGCTGCCGAACAGTTCGCCGTAGCCGCCGCCCGGAGCGAGGTCGGCAATGCCGCGCCAGCTACCCCACAGCGCACGCCGCCGCAGCTCGTCCACAGTCGGTGCGCTGGCGTCGGCAAAGGCCGGCGGCGCCATGCTGCGCAGGCCAGCCAGGCCGAGCCCGGCGGTAAGCAGGTCATCACTGCCGCGGTGTTCGCTGCGGAGTTCGTTGCTGAACATGGAAGGCTCCACGGACTTGGATGCTGGGCCGCTGGCGCAGGAGGCCAGGCTCAGTCCGACGAATAGGCCGCAGGCGGCGCGCAATAGGGATTGGCTCATGGGCGCACCCTAGCAGAGCTGCGCCACCCGACTCATCGTACTTAAGTACCACACGTTTTTAGCGCGGCGGCTGCTACGTTTCCACCATCCCCCATAGCAATCGGAGTCCCCCATGGACCGCTTCCTGCAAGGCCGCACCGCATTGGTGACCGGCAGCACCTCCGGCATCGGCCTGGCCATCGCCCAGGCCCTGGCCAGTGCCGGTGCACGCGTGGCCATCAACGGCCTTGGCAGCCCCGAACAGATCGAGGCGGCGCTGAAGAGCGTCACCGATACCGGCAGCGAGTCGCAGCACTTCGATGCCGACCTGCGCAAACCCGACCAGATCGCGCACATGCTTGAAGCCGTGCAGGCCTGGGGCAACATCGACATCCTGGTGAACTGCGCCGGCATCCAGCACGCCGCACCGTTGGCCGAGCAGCCGCCGCAGAAGTGGGATGACATCATCGCCATCAACCTCAGCGCCGCCTTCCACACCATGCAGCACGCGCTGCCGGGCATGGCCGAGCGCGGCTACGGCCGGGTGGTCAACATCGCCTCGGTGCACGGCTTGGTCGCCTCCAAGAACAAAGCCCCCTATGTGGCCAGCAAGTTCGGCATCGTCGGCCTGAGCAAGGTGGCCGCACTGGAATACGCCGCTGCCGGCAGCCGCGACAGCGGCGGCGTCACCGTCAATTGTGTCTGCCCCGGCTGGGTGGAAACCCCGCTGATCGAGCCGCAGATCCAGGCCCACCGCAACGGTGGCAGCCGCGATGACGGCGTGCGCGCCCTACTGGAAGAAAAGCAGCCCAGCCTGCGCATGTCGCTGCCGGAGGATATCGGCGCAATGGTGGTGTGGCTGTGCCGCCGCGAGTCGCACAACCTGACCGGCGCGGCAATGCCGATGGACGGTGGCTGGACCGCGCAGTAAGTCTGGAAATACAGGAGGAAGCGGGCAATGGCTGAAATCCACGGCATACTGCCCCGGGCACACGCTGCAGACGAGCGGGCGCCCGCTTCCTTCCATCCAGTTAGCACTGCCATGCCCAGCCTGTTGATTGCCGACGACCATCCCTTGTTCCGTGCCGCCCTGCGGCAGGCCGCCAGCGAGGCCGTCAGCGATCTATCGGTACGCGAAGCCGAATCATTGGAAGGCGTGCTGGCCGCATTGGATGCCGCGCCAGATACCGACCTGATCCTGCTCGACCTGCACATGCCAGGCAATCACGGGCTGGCCGGGCTGGCCGCGATCCGCGCCCAGCATCCGGGTGTGGCAGTGATTGTGGTCTCGGCCAACGATGACCCGCGCGTGGTGCGGCGTGCGCTCGACCATGGTGCTGCGGGTTATCTGCCCAAGAGTTCCGGCTTGAACGAGCTGCGCGAGGCGATCCGTAGCGTGATGGCCTGCGAGCAATGGCTACCGGCCTCGCTGCGCGCATCGGTGTCGCGTGCGCAATCGTCGACGCATGACAGCGAACTGGCCGCGCGGCTGGCGAGTCTGTCACCGCAGCAGTTCCGCGTACTGGCACTGGTCGCCGAAGGCCTGCTCAACAAGCAGATCGCCGACCGCCTGGATGTGCAGGAGCGCACGGTCAAGGCGCATCTGTCCGCCATCTTCGAGCGGCTGGGGGTGCGCAACCGCACCCAGGCCAGCGTGGTGCTGCGCGAACTGGAATTGAGTGACCCGGCGCGTCAGGCGCTGTGATCCAGGCTGAAGCCTTGTAGGAGCGGCGTAAGCCGCGAAGCTGGTAGACCTCCCAGCTTCAGCCAAACCAATCCCACGCATTCCTGACTGCATTTATTTCGGTATCGGAACCGATGCCAGCTTCGCGGCTCACGCCGCTCCTACAAGCTGGTGTTCCGACTTACCGCCTTGTGCAGCAACATACCAGCCACCATCGCCGGCACAAACCACAATGCCTCCGGTGACAACACACCCAGGCCAACCAGCGCCGGGCCCGGGCAATAGCCAGCCAATCCCCAGCCAATACCAAACAAAGCCGCACCGATCAGCAGCCGCCGATCAATGCTGTGCAGATCCGATATCTGGAAGCGCTCGGCAAACACCGGTGTCGGCCGCCGCAACACAAAGCGGAACAACAGCATGGTCGTCCCAACCGCGCCGCCCAGCACAAACAGCAGCGCCGGATTGAAGTCACCAAAGACGTCCAGGAAACCCAGGATGCGCTGCGGATCGGTCATGCCCGACACCGCCAGCCCCAGCCCGAACAGCGCGCCAGAAACCAGTGCAGCCAAGCTGATGCGCAAGGTGCTCATGCCACATGCCTCACGATGTAAGTGGTCACAATCGCGGTAGCCATGAAGGTCAGCATGGCGGCGAACGAACGCATCGACAACCGCCCCAAACCGCAAACACCATGACCGCTGGTGCAACCATTGCCCATGCGCGTACCGAAGCCCACCAGTAGGCCTGCAATCACCAGCAACAACGGTGAAAAGCCCTGTCTCGGCGAATAGGCCCCCGGCACCAGCCACAGATACGCAGCACCTGCGCCAATCAAACCAATCAGAAACGCGACACGCCAAGCGACTTCACCATTGCGTGGCATCAACACACCACCAAGAATGCCGCTGATACCAGCGATGCGACCGGTCAACCACAGCAGCAAAGTGGCAGCTATGCCGATCAGTACGCCGCCGGCCAACGCCATCATCCAAGTGTTCATTGCGCCTTTCCGATCTGATCCAGCGGCAGCCGCAGGTAGCGCACGCCGTTGGCATCCGGCTCGGGCAGACGGCCACCGCGGATGTTGACCTGTAGTGCGGGCAGGATCAGCTTCGGCACCGGCAGGGTTGCATCCCGCTGCTGGCGCATCTGTACGAACGTGGCCTCGTCGGTGCCGCCCTTCAGATGCACGTTGTTCTGCCGCTGCTCGTCAATCGTGGTCTGTGCCTGCGCCTCGCGCCGGTTGCCCGGGTAGTCATGGCATAGGCAGATGCGGGTATCGGGAGGCAACGACAGGATGCGCTGGATAGACGCATACAGACGATGCGCATCGCCGCCGGGGAAATCGCAGCGCGCGGTGCCGGTATCACTCGCGAATACCGTGTCGCCGACAAACGCGGCATCACCGATCACATAGGTCAGGCTGTCGTCTGTGTGCCCCGGCGTGGCGATCACCCGCGCGCTCAAGGCGCCAACGTTGAAGGTGTCGCCATCATCGAACAGCCGGTCGAACTGGCTGCCGTCAGCAATGAATTCATCGCCCAGCCCAAACACCGTCTTGAAGTGCTGCTGCACCTGTACGATGCCGCGACCGATGGCCACCGGCGCCTGCAGCTGATCGGCCAGATAGCCAGCGGCACTGAGATGATCCGCGTGGGCGTGGGTTTCCAGAATCCACGCCACCGTCAGCAGCTTGCTTCGCACGAACTCCAACAACGCATCGGCCGATGCGGTGCTGATACGCGCGCCAGCGGGTTCGTAATCCAACACCGGATCGATGATGACGGCCATGCCGCCGACCTGGTCATAGGCCACGTAACTGAAGGTGCCGGTGTCCTTGTCGTAGAACGGCTCGACCAAGGTTGATGACATCTGCGCCTGGCTCATGGGGTGCCTCGCTTTTAATTTAGCTTTTTCTAAATTAGGCTAGTACTTTCCAAAGCACAAGCCCGAACCACAACTCTCATGATGCGCGCTTCAGACATGGATATGGAGCAGATGCAGGTGCATGCCGAGCAGGCCGCGCAGCTGCTGAAGTCGCTGGCCCATCCGGCCCGCCTGCGCGTGCTGTGCCGCCTCGTGGAAGGTGAAGCCTCGGTAGGTGAGTTGCAGGCGCAGGTTGGCCTGTCGATGTCTGCGCTATCACAGCACCTGGCGGTGATGCGTGAAGCGGCGCTGGTCAGCACCCGTCGTGAAGCCCAGACCATCTATTACGCGCTCGCGGACAGCCCGGCATTGGGCGTGATGCACGCATTGCATGCGGCGTATTGCGGTGGTGCGGCGATTGGGGCGTCGGGATTGGGGATTGGCGAGAGCGCAAGCCGTTGAGATTTGTAGCTCGGGTAGGTGCAACGCACCCGGAGCTCTTTGCGGGAAGCCCGGGTGCGCGGTGCTTAGCCGGGCTGCGGACTCCAGCCGGCCACGCTGTCCCTATTCCCTATTCCCTATTCCCTATTCCCTATTCCCGGCCTCAAAGCATCCGCCGCCAACAGCCGATCCAGAATCGACTTCAGCGCCAGCGGTCGCACAGGCTTGTGCAGCAGGGTCAGCCCCTGCTCCAGCACTTCACGGCGCGTTGCCAGACTGTCATCTGCGCTGAGAATCAAAGTTGGCCTTGCACCAAAACGTTCGCCCAACCGCAACTGCAGTGCAGTGCCGGTGTCGCCGTCATCCAGGTTGTAATCAAACAACCACAAGCTCGCAGGTGCCTGCTGCAGTGCCGCCACCGCCTGCGCCTCACCTGAAGCCTCGGCCACGCTATAGCCCCAACCGCGCAACAGCCCGGCCAACCCCTGCAAGGCAGCAGGATCGTTGTCGACCACCAGCACAGGTACGCCCCCCGACGTTGCTGCACTGCGTACACGTGGCACATTCGCTATCTGCGGCGAGGCAACGCGCTGCAATGACACCGAGAACACGGTGCCCTGCCCCTTTTCACTACGCAGGCGCAGCGGTGCATGCAGCAAGCCAGCAATGCGATCGGCGATCGCCAGACCAAGGCCGAGCCCTTGCCCACTGCTGTCCTCACCACGCCGGAACTCCTCGAATATGCGCTGCTGTTCTTCCTTGGCAATGCCCGGACCGGTGTCGTGTACCTCAACGCGCAAGCGGTCAGCCTCGCGGCGCACGCCCAACAGCACGCCCCCCTGACTGGTATAGCGCACCGCATTGGCCAGGAAGTTCTGCAGCACACGCCGCAGCAGTTGCGGATCGCTGTTCACCCATGCACAAGTAGGTATGTAGTGAAACTCCAGCCCGCGCGCGGTTGCCAGTGCGCGGAATTCGGATACCAAAGGATCCAACACTTCGGCCAGCGGCAGATCACGCGGCTGCGGCACCAGCCCGCCGGCTTCCAGCCGCGACATATCGAACAAACCGGTCAATAGATCGGTAGTGGAATCCAAAGCGCCACGGATCTGCACCACCGCCTGTTGCTGCTGGCTGGACTCCACTTGTTGCGCCAGCGTATCGGTGAATAGATGTGCGGCATGCAATGGCTGCAGCAGGTCGTGACCCACCGCAGCAAGGAAGCGACTCTTGGCGTCATTGGCACGTTCGGCCTCACGCTTGGCAGATTCCAGCAATGCAGTGCGCTCGCCCACGCGCTGCTCCAGCGTCTCGTTGCTGCGCTTGAGTTCGCGCTCACTGCGGCGGAATTCGGTCACATCGGTAAAGGTGGCAACAAAGCCGCCGCCCGGCATCGGATTGCCGCGGATCTCGACAATGCTGCCATCCGGAAACACGCGCTCGGTCAGATGTGCCGTACCGGCACGCATGAAGGCCAAGCGCCGATCCACTGCGCGCTCGTCGCCGCCGCGTGCGGGCATCGCCTGCAGCGCCCAGCGGGTCAGGTCCATGATTGGCCGGCCCACCTGCAACAGCTCATCCGGGAAACCGAACATGCGCGCATACGGGCGATTCCACGCCACCAACCGTTGCTCGCGATCAATCACGCTGATGCCCTGGCTCATGTTCTGCAACGCAGCTTGCAATACCTGCTGACTGAAGCGCAGATCCTGCGAGGCTTCGCTGACGATGGCTGCGACTGTGGCAAGTTCGTTGCCTTCGCGCCGTGCGGCATCCAGCAATAGACGTGCGGACGCGGCACCGAGCACCGCCGACAACTCACGTTCGACGCTGGCCTCGATCGAAGCCGGCACCGCGCCGCTGCGTGGCGCGTCCGCCAACAACTGTTGCACGCGTTCGTCAGGCAGGAAGCGACGGCCGGCATTGCGCAAGGTATCGGCATCCAGATTGCGACTGATGCGGTCTGGCGTATCGCGACGCCATGCCATCGCCAGCAAGGTCACCGCCGTGCCGACAAACAGGCTCGCGCCGACCGCGCGTCCCAGCGGCGTCCAGCCGGTCAGACCAAACAGGCCTTGCGGGGCAAGCCACTGCCATCCGAACGGCCCTTGCAGCAACCAGGTCGGCGCGCGCCCACCACTTTCCAACAAGGAAGGCAGCAACAGCACCCAAGCCCATGTAGCGAAACTGGCAAGCACGCCGGCAATCGCAGCGCGCGGCGGTGTTTGCGGACGCCAGATGGCGAACGCCAGCACCGGCACCAGGGTGGCCATCGCCGAGAACGACACCGCGCCGATATCGGCCAGCACATTGCTGCCGCCAATCAAACGGCTGTACCCCCAGGCCAACAGCATGATCACGCAGATGCCGGCACGCCGCAGCCAAACCAGTTCACGGCGATGGTCGCCACCACCCGCACGCGCCCAGGCGCTGCGCACCAAGCCAGGCGCGAACCAATGGTTGCCGATCATGAGACTCAACGTCAGTGTACTGACCACCACCATGCCGGTGGCCGCACTCAGCCCGCCGAGGAAGGCGAACAGCGCGACGCCTTCATGGCCGGCCGAGAACGGAAGCGCCAAGGTGTACATATCCGAGGGAACGCTGTTGCCCAGCAGCGCCGTGCCAGCCCGTGCCAGTGGCAGAATCGGCAGTGCGATCAGCAGTAAGTAAAGCGGGAACAACCAGCGCGCGGTGCGCACGTCGGCCGGATCTCGACATTCCACCACGCCGATATGGAACTGATGCGGCAGCAGAAACATCGCCAGTCCACCGAGTATCACCAGCGGGATGAAGCCACCTTCTGGCGCGCTCACCGGCGTCACCGGTGCTGCGGGCAGGCCCTTCAAACCGAACCAGACGAACACACCCAGCGCCAGCATCGCGCCCAGCTTGAACACCGATTCGGCTGCCATTGCCAGCACCAGCCCGCGATTGTGCTCGGAGGCATCGGCGCGACGCGCACCGAACAGCATCGCGAACAAGGCCATCGCCAGTGCCACATACAAGGCACTGTCCTGCCAGATCGAACCGCTTTGCCCGGCTTCCACTGCTCGCGAGGTGATCATGCCGAAGCTCATCGCCACCGCTTTGAGTTGCAGCGCGATGTAGGGAATCAAACCGAGTACGGTCACCAACGTCACCGTTGCCGCCAACCATGCATCGCGACCGAGCCGCGCGGCGATCAAATCGGCGAGCGAAGTAGCATTGGTTTCGCGCGCCAACCGTACCAACCGCATCATCACGCCGATCGCCAGCGCATAGAAAAGGATCGCGCCGACAAAGGTCGGCGGCAGCGGCCAACCATGTCGTGCGGCCTGGGTAACGGTGCCGTAGAAGGTCCATGAGGTGCAGTGCACAGCCAGCGACAGTGCATAGATATGCCGCCAGTGGCGGGCGAATGCGGTTGGTCGGCGCTCGCCGTACAGGGCCACGCCGAACATCAAGGCCAACCAGGCCAGGCCCGCCAAGGCCACGGTTACCAGACTCAACATGGAATACGTTTCCGGGAAGCTGCTTGGCAGGATACGGAGTTAGGGAAGAAGGATGAAGCGGAGCAGGTTTGAAGCCCCTCTCCTCCGGGAGAGGGGTTGGGGTGAGGGCGCGGTTCGCCAGGAGTTTGCTTTTTAGCTTGTGTATCAAAAGCCAGAGCTTAGAAACCAAGAGCAAAGGCCCCCTCACCCCAACCCCTCTCCCGCTAGCGGGAGAGGGGCTTCAAGAAACTACAACAGCAACAGCAACAGCCAAAGCCAAAACCAAAGCAACAGCAACAGCACCGGCACCGGCACCGGCAACCGCCGCAGTTACATCCAGAGGACCAGCAACAAACAAAAAAACCCTCCCCCGCCAAGCGGGAAAGGGCTGTTTTGCGTTCCTGTCAGGTAGCCGTCACCGGCTCCATCATCAGAAGTTGTAACGCACCGACACATACCAGTTGCGCGGCAGACCGTAATACGCTGTCTGGATGTTGCCAACGCTGGCGAACTCCTGACCCTCGGTCTTGTACTCCTTGTTGGTCAGGTTGCGTACGCCTGCACGCACCTGCCAGGTCAGCTGCGACGAATCCCACACGCCGTAGGCGCCCAACAAGGTGTAAGCGTCCTGACTCAGCACCTTGCGGTTGTCCACCGACAACCAGGTGTCGCTGCGATACGACACGTCACCACCAAAGGTCAGGTTGCCGTTGTCACCCAGCGAGAACACATGCTGCAGGGCCACACGGGCGGTCACGTCCGGCGAGAACGGCACATGGTCGTGGTTAACGGTCGGGTCGTAGCCGGCGTAGGACGGATCAAGACGGAAATCCTCGAAACGGTCGTACTTGGCGTCCATCCAACCCAGCTGTGCACTCAAGGTGGTGGACTCTCCCAGCAGTGCACTGCCTTCCAGCTCGATGCCCTTGATATTGAGCTTGGCTGCGTTCAACACCGGGAAGGTGCCCACGTCCTGCGATACGCGTGCCTGGAAGTCACTGTAGTTGCTGTAGAACGCAGTGGCGGTACCGCGCAGGCGGTGATCGGCCGAACTGCCCTTCAGGCCCAGCTCGTAGGTCCACACGTATTCCGGATCGAACTTGGCGTGCTGGGTGTCATACACGGTGTTGGCGCGGCCGTTGAAGCCACCGGACTTGAAGCCACGGTTGGCCGACACATAGCCCATCAGGTTGTCACTGAATTCCTTCTGCAGGCTGATCGACGGCGTTACCGCAGTCCATGATGCCTTCGCGTCGAAGGCAACCGTGCCGTTCAAGCCAGCAAAGGGTGCGCCCCAGAAGGTGCTGGTGGAACGATCGTAGTCCTTCTTGTCCTTGGTCCAACGCACGCCGGCAGCGACGGTCCAGGTCGGCACGAATTCCCAGTTGACGTGCGCGAAAGCAGCAGTCGAAGTGGTGCTCAGGTCATCTTCGATGGTGCGCAGGAAAGGCACCTTGCCGCCCAGGAACGAGAACAGGTCATCGGCATAGGCTTCCTGGTACGACGGCACGTTCTCCTTCATGTAGTACGCACCAAAGGTGGCATGCAGATTGGAGCCGTTGTCGTAATGCAGCTGGAATTCCTGACTCTTCTGGTTCTGATCCAGCGCCACCAGCACGTCGCCCAGCTCGTACTCGGAGGCGTCGATATCGATGTAGGACTTGGTCTTGAGCTTGCGGTAGGAGCTGATGCTCTTCAGCGTGAACTGCTCGTTGATGTCCCAGCTCATCGACAGCGATGCACCGGAATGCTTCAGGTACTGGCCCTGACCATCCTTGAACGAGGTCTGCGCACGTCGGTTCCACTCGCCGGTTTCGCCCGGCTGCAGCACGATCACACCAGCCGGCGCCAGGCTGGTCTGGCGCAGGTCGGCCATCGGTCGACCCAGCGTCAGCGCGGCATCCTGCTTGGTGGTATCCAGCGACAGCACCGCGCTGAAGTTGTCGGTCGGCTGGAATGCCAGCTTTGCGCGCAGCGCTTCGGTGTCGTCGTCGTTGTAACGCTTGCCGGTAACCGCGTCCTTGACGTAGCCATCGTTGGTGATCTTGGCACCGGCGATGCTCGCAGCCAAGGTATCGCTCAGCTTACCCGAGACATAGAAGCGGCCTTCCAGGCGACCATAATCACCGGCAGTCACTTCAACCGCGCCGCCTTCATTGTCGAAGGGGTTCTTGGTGGTCAGCTTGATCGCACCGCCGGTGGAGTTCTTGCCGTACAGCGTGCCCTGCGGGCCGCGCAGCACTTCCAGCTGCTGGATGTCGAACAGCGAGAACAGCGCGCCATTGATGCGCGAGTAGTAGACGTCGTCCACATACATGCCCACGCCCGGGTCGAAGGTCTGCAGCGCGTCGGGCTGGCCGATGCCGCGGATGAATACGTTGACGCTGTTGGCCGAACCGCGGCCCTGGGCGATGTTCATGTTGGGCACGGCGCCCTGCAGGCCTTCCACGGTCGAGGCCTGCAGATCCTTGATCTGCTCCTCACCGAAGGCGCTGACCGCCACCGGCACGTCCTGGATGGATTCGCTGCGACGGCGTGCGGTCACGGTCACTTCGTCCAGCTGCGTCGCCTTGGTGCCGGCCGGCACCGCCTGCTGCTCCTGCGCCTGCACGAATGCGGCAGGTGCCAGCAGAATGCCACCGATGGCGATACTCAGATACTTGCGCTTCATTGGTCTCCCTCCTCCCGGGTATGACGTTGCGACACACGAATGTCGCCATGGAGCGCACGTTAATGGAGCGTTAGCCGGCCGCGTATAGTCCCTTCGTACAGTGGGCCGGGCTGGCCTTGATCCTGATACTCGCCGGCAATGTATTGGCCGGGGAGCTGTGAATGTCGTTTCTGATCGTATTGGCGGCCCTGTGCTTCCTGATGTTTGTCGCCTACCGCGGCTACAGCGTGATCCTGTTCGCGCCGGTGGCGGCGCTGGGTGCGGTACTGCTGACCGATCCCAGCCTGGTGCAGCCGATGTTCACCGGCTTGTTCATGGACAAGATGGTCGGCTTCCTCAAGCTGTATTTCCCGGTGTTCGTGCTGGGCGCGGTGTTCGGCAAGCTGATCGAGGTCTCGGGTTTCTCCAAGTCCATCGTCAGCGCCACCATCAAACTGGTCGGGGCCAAACGCGCGATGCTGTCCATTGTGCTGGTCTGCGCGCTGCTCACTTACGGCGGCGTGTCGCTGTTCGTTGTGGTGTTCGCGGTTTACCCATTCGCCGCCGAGCTGTTCCGTCAGAGCAACATCCCCAAGCGCCTGATCCCCGGCACCATTGCGCTGGGCGCTTTCACCTTCACCATGGACGCGCTACCCGGCACACCGCAGATCCAGAACATCATTCCATCAGCGTTCTTCGGCACCAACAGCTGGGCCGCACCGTGGCTGGGCGTGATCGGCACCGTGGTGATCCTGATCCTGGGCATGAGCTACCTGGAATGGCGCCGCCGCGTCGCGGTACGCAACGGCGAGGGCTATGCCGGCGCCAACGACGAGCTGCGCAATGAGCCAGAGCCCTTCCAGGGCCAGAACCTGGCCCATCCGCTGGTGGCAATCACCCCGCTGATCCTGGTCGGCGTGGCCAACTTCTTCCTGACCCGCTGGATTCCCGGCTTCTATGGCGAGACCCAGTCCTTCATCCCGGCGGTGATCGGCAACCCTGCACCGGTGGTGCAGGAAGTCTCCAAGCTGGGCGCAATCTGGGCCGTGCAGGGCGCGTTGTTGCTGGGCATCCTCAGCGTCATCGCCTTTGCCTGGAAGCCGGTGGTGGCCTCGTTTGCCGAGGGGACCAAGTCGGCCATCGGCGGCGCCATGCTGGCGTCAATGAACACCGCCTCCGAATACGGCTTCGGCGCAGTCATTGCCGCCCTGCCCGGCTTCCTGGTGGTGGCCAATGCACTTGGTTCAATCCCGAATCCGCTGGTCAATGAAGCGGTCTCGGTCACCGCCATGGCCGGCATCACCGGCTCGGCATCGGGCGGCATGAGCATCGCGCTGGCAGCAATGGCCGATAGCTTCATCGCCAACGCACAGGCCGCCGGTATTCCGATGGAAGTGCTGCACCGCGTGGCGGCAATGGCCTCCGGCGGCATGGACACCTTGCCGCATAACGGCGCGGTGATCACCGTGCTGGCCGTCACCGGGCTCACCCACCGCCAGTCCTACAAGGACATCTTCGCCATCACCATCATCAAGACCTTGGCGGTGTTCGCGATCATCGGCGTGTATTACGCGACCGGGCTGGTTTGAGTTCCCGCGCCCCGGCCAGCGCCGGGGCGGCGCTTGGCAACACGCAGGTTGCCGGGCGGCCCTGGCGCTAAATGCACAGAAACAAACAAGGCCCGGGAGGACCCGGGCCTTGTTCTTTGGAGCAGAGACAGAAAAATCGCCCGGCTGCACGTCACTGTGCAACACCGGACGACCTCACATCCTTGTTGGCTTCCTGCCAGCCCCCAGCATCCTGCCCTTCTCGGGTTCCTGGTGATCCGCCATCCTGGCGGGTCACTATTCGATTCCTTCCGCTCAGCGCCTCTCAACCGGCTGCGCAGCTACCGTCCCGGTAGCGTTCTTGGCGGGGGCAGTTCCAGCCCTCGCTTCGATCAGGTCACGATTCCGTTCGACCGTCTTCAATCCGATTCCTTTCACCAGCGCCAGTTCCTCGACACTTTTGAAGGGCCCGTTGGCCTGTCTGTGTTCGATGATCGCCTGCGCCTTGGAAGGGCCTACGTTCACCAACACCTGATTCAGCTCCGCCGCGGAGGCGGTATTGATATCGACCTTGTCCTTGGCATGCGCCGTAAGAGTCAACATCAATGCGAGAATCAGAGACTGTAGCGTTACGGTAAAAAGCTTCATCGCTGTACTCCTTGTGGCTTGTTGGCTGATTGGCTGGCTATCCCGCCGGTCGAATCAGTGTCCCGCGCCACATGAACCTAGAATATCCGGAGCAGGTCGGGCGGACAGCCAGCCAACCACCCGGGCCCTTGTAGGAAAAGTCCTACAAAATTCATTGATGAAACCGTCGCAAGCCCCCTGAACAAGGGAGCGGCGTAGAATGGTTGCACCTGACATTGCTACCGGAGATCCAGATGGACAGCGCCAAGATCGGCCAATTTCTCAGCGACAAGTGGGACAACGACATCGTCCCGCAATTGGTCGATTACATCCGTATCCCCAACAAGTCGCCGATGTTCGACGCCAACTGGGTCGCCAACGGCTACATGGAACAGGCCGTAACCCTGATGGAGAGCTGGGCCAAGGCGCAGACCATCCCCGGCCTGCAGGTCGAGGTGGTTCGTCTGGAAGGCCGCACCCCGCTGCTGTTCCTGGAAATCCCGGCCACCGGCCCGGAAACCGGCGACGACACCGTGCTGCTCTATGGCCACCTGGACAAGCAGCCGGAAATGACCGGTTGGGACGACGACCTGGGCCCGTGGATTCCGGTGCTGCGCGGCGACAAGCTGTACGGTCGTGGCGGCGCCGATGACGGCTATGCCATCTTCGGCTCGCTGGCCGCCGTGCTGGCGCTGCAGGAACAAGGCCTGCCGCATGCCCGCTGCGTGATCCTGATCGAAGCCTGCGAAGAATCCGGCTCCTACGATCTGCCGGCCTATGTCGACCATCTGGCCGAGCGCATCGGCCAGCCGTCGCTGGTGGTGTGCCTGGATTCGGGTTGCGCCAACTACGACCAGCTGTGGTGCACAACCTCGCTGCGCGGCCTGACCGGTGGCAACTTCACCGTCAAGGTGCTCAACGAAGGCGTGCACTCCGGCGATGCCTCCGGCGTGGTGCCGTCCAGCTTCCGCCTGCTGCGTCAGCTGTTGTCGCGTATCGAGGACGAAAACACCGGCCGCATCCTGCTGGAAGGCCTGCACACCGAAATCCCGGCCGAGCGTCTGGAGCAGGCCAAGCGTGCTGCCGACGTGGTCGATACCGCCATCTTCGACAAGTTCCCGCTGGTCGACGGTCTCAAGCCGATGAGCGATGAGCTGACCGAGCTGGTCCTCAACCGCACCTGGCGACCGGCGTTGTCGGTCACCGGCATCGGCGGCATGCCGCCGCTGGAATCGGCCGGCAACGTGCTGCGTCCGGAAACCTCGGTGAAGCTCTCGCTGCGTCTGCCGCCGACCGCCAATGGCAAGGCCTGCGGCGAGCTGCTGAAGGAAGCCCTGCTGCGTGATCCGCCGAACGGCGCCCACGTCAGCCTGGACCTGGAAAAGGCCTCCACCGGCTGGAACGCGCCGGCGATGGCGTCGTGGCTGGAGCAGTCCATCGACGCCGCCAGCCAGGCCTTCTTTGGCAAGCCGGCGATGTACATGGGCGAAGGCGGCTCGATCCCGTTCATGGGCATGCTGGGCGAGAAGTTCCCGGGTGCGCAGTTCATGATCACCGGCGTGCTCGGCCCGCATTCCAATGCACATGGTCCGAACGAGTTCCTGCACATCCCGATGGGCAAGCGCGTCACCTCCTGCGTGTCCAAGGTGCTGTTCGACCACCACGCCGCCAGCCTGCGTGGCGAGACCAGCGGTTCGCCGGTTGCCGCCGACAGCGGCACCCGTCACGGCGGCCATGGCTGCTGCTGATCGGTCCGACGCTTTTGGTCGGATGTTGATGGTTTGATGACGAACGCAGCCTGGCCTTGCTAGGCTGCGTTTTTCTTTGGCACGGACAAGAACATGAGCGGACTGTTTGGCAGCGACAGCTGGCTGTACATCATCCTGATCGGCTTCTTCGTAGGCCTGTTGGGTCGCTTCTTCATGCCAGGCAACAACCGCATGGGCTGTCTGTTGACCATCGTGCTCGGCGTGGCCGGTGCAGTGTTTGCTGGCTGGTTCGGCCGTGAGATGGGCTGGTATTCGGCAGGACAACCGGCCGGCTTCGTTGGCTCCATCATCGGTGCGATCGCCCTGCTCGGCCTGTTGCGCCTGATCAGCGGCGGCAAGCGCTGACTCCATCCAACGGCGCCTGCGGGCGCCGCTTCACTTGTAGTGTCCATGAACGATCCTGCTTCCGATCCGCTGCGCACCGAACAACGCCTGCAGTGGGCCGCCGCCGCACTTGGCGACCCTGCCACCACTCTCGAACGCGCATCGGTCGATGCTGGTTTTCGCAGCTATTGGCGCAGCACCAGCGCGCGCGGCAGCCACATCGTGATGGACTCGCCGCCCGCGTTGGAAGATGTGCGCCCGTGGCTGCGCATGCACGACCTGCTTGAATCCAACGACGTTCGCGTACCGCAGGTGCTGGCGCGTGATGTCGACAACGGCTTCCTGCTGTTGGAAGACCTGGGCGGACCAACCCTGGCCCGCTTCATCAACGACGACAATGCCGACGCCTGGTTCGATGCCACCTTCGCGCAACTGATCCGCCTGCAGTCGATTCCGGTGCCCGAAGGCATGGGCGCGTTTGGCGAGGCGTTGCTGCAGCGTGATGCAGGCCTGTTCGAAGAATGGTTCGTGCAACGCCACCTTGGCCTCAGCCTGGATTGCGGCGAAAGCGAGCAGCTGCAGCTGGTGCAACGGCGTCTGATGGACAACGCCTTGAACCAACCACAGGTACTTACGCATCGCGATTTCATGCCGCGCAACCTGATGCCGGTTGATGGCGGCCCGGCGGTGCTGGATTTCCAGGACCTGGTCAGCGGGCCGATTGCCTATGATCCGGCCAGCCTGTTCAAGGACGCCTTCCTGAGCTGGCCGCTGGAAAAAGTGGACGCCTGGCTTGCGCGTTATCACGCCAAGGCGCTGGCCGCTGGCCTGCCGGTACGGCCATGGCCGCAGTTCCTGCGCGATGCCGACTGGATGGGCGTGCAGCGCCATCTGAAAATCCTCGGCATCTTCGTGCGCCTGCGTGATCGCGACGGCAAGGGCCATTACTTCCAAGACGCGCCACGCTTCATCCGTTACCTGGATGAAGTGCTGCCGCGCTATCCGGAGCTGGCGCCGCTGCAGGAACTGTTCGAACGTCGATTCAAACCGGCGATGGCTGCAAAGGCGGCCGCATGAAGGCCCTGATCTTCGCCGCCGGGCTGGGCGAGCGCATGCGCCCACTTACCGACCACATACCCAAGCCGCTGTTGGCCGTGGCCAGTGTGCCACTGATCGAATGGCATCTGCAGCGACTGGCTGCGTTTGGCATCCGCGATGTGGTGATCAACACCAGTTGGTTGGCCACGCAGTTCCCGGAAAAACTCGGCGATGGCAGTCGCTGGAACCTGCGCCTGCACTATCTCTACGAAGGCCCGGTGCCGCTGGAAACCGGCGGCGGCATGCACAACGCGCTGCCACTGCTCGGCGATGCGCCGTTCCTGGCGGTCAATGGCGATATCTGGAGCGATTTTGATTTCGCTGCCTTGCCGCAGGAACCGAAGGGCAGCGCGCATCTGGTCATGGTCGACAATCCAGTGCAGCACCCGCGCGGTGATTTCATTTTGGATGCCGATGGCCTGCTGCACGACAACGGCGAACAAGCGCGACTGACCTTTGCTGGCATCGGCGTGTATCGACCGCAGCTGCTGCAGGACTGGCAGGCAGTGATTGGCAATGCAGATGGCAGCGCGGAAACACCACCGCGCTTCAAACTTGCGCCCTTGCTGCGCGCGGCGATGGCCAGCAACAGCATCAGCGGCCAGCATCACCAAGGCCGCTGGACCGACGTAGGCACCCCCGAGCGCTTGCAGCAGCTTGAAGCCGAACTTGTAGGAGCGGCGTAAGCCGCGAAGCAACTGAAGCTTCAAATGCAAGGATGCCTGCAATTGCAGGCATTTTTGTTTGCGGGTGCTGTACCGGCTTCGCGGCTCACGCAGCTCCTACAAAAACCCCTGGCTGATGCATCGTTTGTGGGAGCGGCGTAAACCGCGAAGCCACCGAAGATTCAGATACAAAGATGCCTGCAATTGCAGGCATCTCTTTTGCCGATGCTGTATCTGCTTCGCGGTTTACACCGCTCCCACAAACCCAGAATCCCTGAATTCAACGCCCCGGCTATCAACCCGGTCCGTTCTCCAGCACCCGTTTCAAAAACGGCACAGTGATCCTCCGCTTTGCCGCAAGCGATTCGCGATCCAGTCGCTCCAGCAAGGTCACCAGCCCGCTCAGATCGCGGCCGGTGCGGGTCAGCAACCAATCCAGCGTCGCCTCATCCATCACCAATCCACGCCGCACCGAGCGCTCACGCAGCACTGCACCGCGCCCTTCGGCATCCAGCGGCTCCAGGGTGATGCGGCTGCACTGCGACAGCCGCGAGCGAAGATCCGGCAGCACCAGCCCCAGACCATCAGGCGGTAGGCGCGAGGTATAGATCACGGTCACGTCAGCAGCACGTGCACGGTTGTGGAACTCGAACAGGGTCACTTCCTGCTCGCGCCGGCCGGCTACGTATTCCAGCCCGTCCAGCGCCAGCACATCGTGCCCTTCCAGCGCTTCCAATGCGTCCTGCAGGCGCGTACCTGCCGCCTGCAATGGCAGGTAAGCGGGTCGGCGCCCGGCCTGCAACGCGGCAGCACAGGTGGCCAAGGCCAGATGCGTCTTGCCGGTGGCACCGGCGCCAACCAGATAGATCCAATCCTGGCTGCTGCCATTGGCAACGGCACGCAACTGCGGCAGCGCACCTTCCGGCGCACCGATGAACGTTTCAAAGCGCTGGTCTGGCGGGTAACGCAAGGCCAGCGGTAACTGCGGCACACTCACTTAGGTTCTACATCCTTCGACACGATGCTCAGATCCGCCGGCACTTGAATGCTGCGCGGGTCCAACACAATCGTCGGCCCGTGGCCGGCATACAACTCACTTTGGCGATAACGCTGGTGCGCATAGCGCAACAGCACGTTGATCACCGCCGCCGCTGGCAAGGCCAACAGCATTCCCAAAAAACCAAACAACTGGCCACCGGCCATCACTGCAAAAATAACCGCGACCGGGTGCAGGCCAATTTTGTCACCGACGATGCGCGGCGTCAGCACATAGCTTTCCAGCAACTGGCCGACAGTGAAGACAACACCCACCAGCACCAGCAACTGCAGGTCCACGCCCTGCGATTGCACCAGTGCCGCAAGCACCGCCATCACCACGCCGGTGGTCGCCCCCAGATAGGGGATGAAGCTGATCAAGCCAGCAACCAAGCCAATCAACAGGCCCAGGTTCAAACCCACCAGCGTCAAGCCGGCTGCATACACCACACCCAATGCGATCATCACCACGATCTGGCCACGGATGAAGGCACCCAGCACGTCGTTGGACTCCCGCGCCAAGCGCGTCACCACCTCGATATGGTTGCGCGGGATCATCGACGCAACCCGCTCGACCAGCTTGTCCCAGTCGCGCAGGAAGTAATAGGCCAGGATCGGCAGCAAGGCCAGGTTGATTACCCAGGCCACCATCGCAAAACCCGAGCGCGACACGTAGCCAAAGAACGTGGTCGCAACGCCGCCGGCCTGCTGCCAATGACTACGTACCCACTCAAACAGACGACCGGGGTCGAGCCAGGCCATGATTTCCAGGCCGGTCTTCTGCTCGATCCACGGAATCGCAGTGTTCATCAGCCATTCCTGCCCTTGGGGCAAGGCGGCAACCAGCGTAATGATCTGGCGTTGGATCAAGGGCACCAGGATCAGCAGCGCCAAGGCCAGCAGCAGGATCATCAACACGAACACCAGCACCACCGCGGTGTTGCGCGAGCGGCCCCGGGCTTCCAGCCGGTCCACCAGCGGATCGCCCAACCAGGCCAGCATCAACGCGACCACGAACGGGGTCAGCACCGGTGCCAGCAGCCACATCACCCACAGCCCGAAGGCGCTCAACACCACCCACTTGAGGCGGCGCAGGAACAGCGCGATTTCCATTTCCGCTGTATCAGTACTCATCGAATGCGGTACTCCGCGCGGCGGCTGCCGCTGTTCTGATCCGTTGATGCATCCGCATCACCATCGTCCACCGCGCCCACCGGCTGCAAGGCGGCATCGCGCCCCAGCATGCGGTTGAAGCCGGGCAGACCGCTCATCAGTTCGACATCCAGCTCCAGCCGGTCACCCGAGGCCTGGATTGGGGTGATCCCCTTCACCACCGCCACGCTCTGCAAGGTAGCCGCCAGGCGCAGATAGTCATCCGCGCTGCGGATTCCGCTGACCACGATCCGGTAGGTGCCCGGGGCACCACCGACCGGTGCCTTGGCATAGCGCCGCACCAGCGCATCGGCGGCGCCATCTGCACCGGCCATCATTGCCCGTCGCGCATCGGCGTCGTTGGTGGTCCACTTGGACAGCTCACGGCCATTGTCGACAAACACCCAGTCAGCAACCCAGCCACCGCCCTTGCCGCGGTACAACTTGCCGATCAGCTGCATCGGCGGCGAATAGCGCGATGAGGCCCGCGCTACCGCAGCAGTGTCCTGCCGCCAGATCGCGCCGACCAAGGCCTGCTCAGCCGCGCCGCCGGCCGGCAGACCCAGCTTGAAGCCGCGTTCAACCGCCCGATCCAGCAACGGCCGCGCCGCATTGGACTGCGGCACACCGACCAGACGCGGACCACTGCCATCGTCGATCGCCAGCCACACCACCGGCTTCGGGCGCGGCTGCGGCCACACCGGCAAGCCCAGCGCCGCCACCAGCCCGTCGACGTCATCCTGGCGGAAACGTGCCACCAGCATGGTGCGGAAGCTGGGTGCACCGCTGGCGCTGACGCTCTGATCCTGCCGGTAGTCGTAACTCTCGACCATGTCCTTGGCGCTGCGCAGGGCCTGCGCCACGCCCGGCCGCGCCAGCGCGCTGCGGTCGCCAGACAGCTTGGCCAGCACCGCGCCCAGCGCGCGCGCCAGCCCGCCGTTGCGATCGG
The DNA here is from genome assembly GCF_056760195.1 of Stenotrophomonas sp. STEN020. NCBI lineage: Bacteria > Pseudomonadati > Pseudomonadota > Gammaproteobacteria > Lysobacterales > Lysobacteraceae > Stenotrophomonas > Stenotrophomonas sp. STEN020. The sequence goes on along the minus strand of NZ_JBRREI010000026.1, from coordinate 19,855 downwards.
CCTCGCTTTGGCTGTTGACCGGCACCTCGGCCTCATAGGCACTGCTGGCGCCGGCCACGTCCCCTTCGGTACGCATGCCGGACGACTGTGCCTGCACCAGTGAAACAGGCAGGCAGAGCGCCAGAAACAGGATTGTGACCAGGCTGCGGCGCATTGAAATTTCCATTGCTCGACGATTCCGGAGGGAATTGTTGCCCGAATGGGGCCTTCACGCCAACGTGGCCTGTTAAAATCGACCGTTCACCCCGCCAGTGCAGCCGCCAGTGACCAGCCCCTCGACCTCTGCCAATTCCCCCCTGACCTACCGTGACGCCGGTGTCGACATCGACGCGGGCAACGAACTGGTCGAGCGTATCAAGCCGCTGGTAAAGCGCAGCTTCCGCCCGGAGGTGATGGGCGGACTGGGCGGCTTTGGTGCCCTGTTCGACCTCTCCAACAAGTACCGCGAGCCGGTACTGGTGTCCGGCACCGACGGCGTTGGTACCAAACTGAAGCTGGCACAACAGCTCGGCCGTCACGACACGATCGGCATCGATCTGGTCGCCATGTGCGTCAACGACGTACTGGTACAGGGCGCTGAGCCCCTGTTCTTCCTGGATTATTTCGCCACCGGCAAGCTCGATATCGACACCGCTGCGGCCGTGGTCGGCGGCATTGCCAATGGCTGCACCGAGGCCGGTTGTGCGCTGATCGGCGGCGAAACCGCCGAAATGCCCGACATGTACGCCCCGGGCGAATACGACCTGGCCGGCTTCACCGTCGCTGGCGTCGAAAAGAGTGAACTGAAGGACGGCTCGGCCGTCGCCCTCGGCGACGTGCTGATCGGCATTGCCTCCTCCGGGCCGCACTCCAACGGTTACTCGCTGGTGCGCCGCATTTATGAACGTGCAGGCAGCCCGGCCGATCTGGTGCTGGAAGACGGCGTGAAGCTGGTCGATGCGCTGATGGCGCCGACCCGCCTGTACGTCAAGCCGATTCTGTCGCTGCTCAAGACCCATGGCGCAGCCGTGCACGGCATGGCCCACGTCACCGGCGGCGGCCTGACCGAGAACATCATCCGCGTGGTGCCCGAAGGCCTGGGCCTGACCATCGACGCCAGCAGCTGGACGCTGCCGCCGGTGTTCCAGTGGCTGCAGCGCGAAGGCAATGTGGCCAACAGCGAGATGTGGCGCACCTTCAACTGCGGCATCGGTTTCGTGCTGCTGGTGCCGGCCGATCAGGTCGCTGCCATCAACGCCACGCTGGAGTCGCTGCAGCTGGCACATTGGCAGATCGGTGAAGTGGTGGCTGAAAACGGCGCCGAACGCGTCCGCATCGGCTGAGCCAACGCCTACATGACAGCCGCCAAGAAGGCCGCCTTCATCGGCGTGCTTGTTGTATTCGCGCTTACCTGGATCAAACCGCTATGGCCTGTGGAACAGGCCCTGCACAGCTCGCTGACCGTGCTCGGCGTGCTGGCACTGTGGTGGGTGGATCGCCGCTGGCCTCTGGGCAGCGGCGCATTCGCGGCGATCTGCGGCTTCATCATCCTGCACAGCATCGGTGCGCGCTGGCTGTACTCCAACATTCCCTATGACCAATGGGCGCAGGCCCTGTTTGGCTGGTCGCCGAATGCCGCGTTCGGCTGGGAACGCAATCACTTCGATCGTCTGATCCACCTGCTGTACGGCATCTGCTTCACCCCGGCACTGACCCAGCTTGCCCGCCATGGCTGGCCGGCGCTGCGCCTGGGCCAGGCGTTCACGCTGGCGGTGATGACCATCATGTGTACCAGCCTGGCCTACGAATGGCTGGAATGGGGCATCGCCCTGGCGCTGTCACCTGAGGCGGCCGAGGCTTACAACGGCCAGCAGGGCGACATCTGGGACGCGCATGCCGACATGCTGCTGGCCACCCTTGGCAGTCTGGCGCTATGGCCGCTGCTGCGGAAATCCCGCGCATGAGCCCCCTGCCCCGTCTCGCCGTGCTTGCCTCAGGGCGCGGCAGCAACCTGCAATGCCTGCAGGACGCGATTGCCGCAGGCCAGCTGGATGCGCAGATCGTCGGTGTGTTCTCCGACAAGCCAGGCGCCGCCGCACTGGAAAAAGTGGCTCCCGCGCAGCGCTGGGCGCGCTCACCCAGGGATTTCGCCGAGCGCGAGGCGTTCGACAGCGCGTTGGCCGACGCGGTGGCCGCAAGCCAGCCGGACTGGATCATCTGCGCCGGCTATATGCGCATCCTCGGTGCCGCCTTCGTACAGCGCTTCAGCGGCCGCCTGGTGAACATTCACCCCTCGCTGCTGCCACTGCACAAAGGCCTGCACACCCATGCACGCGCCATCGAGGCCGGCGATGCCGAGCACGGTGCCAGCGTGCACTTCGTCGTGCCTGAACTGGATGCCGGCGCGGTGATCGCCCAGGCCCGGGTTCCGGTACTGGCTGGCGACAGTGCCGAATCGCTGGCCAAACGCGTGCTGGCAGTCGAACATCCGCTGCTGCTGGCCAGCGTACAGTTGCTGGTCGCCGGCCAACTTGCTGAACGCGATGGCGTGGTCCACTGCGACGGTCAGTCTGTGTTTAGTCCGTTGCGCCTAGATTCCGCCGGAACCCTCCGCCGCTGACCCGCACAGGCTGCTGATGTGTGGTTTGGCAAGATCCTCCCTTTCTTCTGCCCTCGTCCTCACATGGCCATAGCGCTTTTCAAACCAATGGCTTTGACCGCCCTGCTGGTATCAGCGGTCAGCCACGCCCAGGAAACGCCCGCAGCTGCGGCCACACCGGAACAGGCACCGGTTACGCTGGCACCACCGGCGCTGGAGTGGACTCCGCCGGCACTGGAACCTTTCGTCGCCACCTACCAGGCCCTGTACAAGGGCAAGGAAGCCGGCGATGCCACCATGCGCGTGGTCCACAACAGCGACACGCAGTGGCGGGTGGACATGGCGGTGCGCGGCAAGCGCGGCTTTGCCAGCGTGCTCGGGCTGAACATCGAACAGAGCAACGTGTTCAACAACGAAGGCAGCGTCTACACGCCGTTGAGCCAGAGCACGGTCAAAAAGGCACTGTTCATGAGCAAGAAGGTCACCGGCGTCTATAACTGGCAGGCCGGTACCGCGCAGTGGCACGGTGACCTGAAGGAAGAACGGCAGCGGCCCATTCCACTGCAGCGTGGTGACCAGAGCGCCTTGGTGCTCAACCTGTCGCTGATGCGCGATGCACGACCGGGACAGGCGCTGCAATACCGTTACGTCGATGTCGGCCGGGTGCGCCAGTACGAGTACCGCGCTGCCGACACCACCGAAAACGTGCAGGTTGGTGATCTCAGCTATGACGCCTTGCGGGTGTACCGCACCAACGGCGGCAATGATGAAACCATCCTGTGGATCGCCAACGGCGTACCCACCCCGGTGCGCATCCTGCAACGCAAAGATGGGCAGGACGAGATCGACCTGCGCCTGATCGAATACCAAGGAGCCTGAGCATGAAGCTTTCCCACCGCCCCCTGCGTTACCTCGCTGCCGCCGCACTGGTCGCAGCCAGCCTGCCGGCATTGGCATTCGAGCCGTTCACCGCCAATTACCAGGCCAGCTACATGGGCATGCAGGCCAATGGCGTGATGTCGGTAACTCCTGCCGGCAACAACCAGTGGCGCTACAGCCTGCAGATCAAGAACCCGATGGCGGAACTGAGCCAGGCCACCGTGTTCGACGAACAGGGCGGCAAACTGCGCCCGCTCAGCAGCCATGATCGCTCGGTGGTGCTGATCAAGCGCAAGCAGGTGGATGCACGCTATGACTGGACCAGCGGCCAAGCCACCTGGACCGGCGATGTGAAGCCCGAGCGCAGTGGCCCGATCCGCCTGCAGAGCGGCGACATGGATGCACTGCTGATCAACCTGGCCATCGCCCGCGATGTCACCGCTGGCAAGCCACTGACCTATCGCATGGTTGACGATGGCCGCATCAAGCCCATGACCTACCGGGTGATCGGCAAGGAAAACCTGACCATCGCCGGCAAGCAACAGGAAGCCACCAAGGTTTCGCGCGTGGATGGCAACAAGGAACAGATCGCCTGGATCGTCCCCGGCATGCCGGTACCGGCACGCCTGCTGCAGCGCGAGAACGGCCAGGACGCACTGGACCTGACCATCCGTTCAATCAACTGACCCTCTCCCCCACCCCGACGCGCCCGGCCTGATGCCGGGCGTTTTCATGGATGAGCCACCGTGACACTTACGCTTAAAACCGTCCTTCTCCCGCTTGCAGCTGCCCTGCTGGCATCCCTGGCCCCAACTGCCGATGCCGCCGTAGAACGTTTCGATGGCCGCTACACCGCCAGCTACAAGGGGCTCAGCGCAACCGCCCGGATGACTGTCACCCCGGCCCGCAATGGTTCCTGGATGTATTTGCTGACCCTGGATCACATGGTTGCCAAGCTGAGCCAAGCCACGGTGTTCCAGGACATGGGAACGCAGTACCGGCCACTGGGCGGCAGTGACCGGACCAGCTATGCCTCAGTCCAGCGCGGTGTCATTACCAGCTACAACTGGGCAGCCGGCCAAGCGCGCTGGAGCGGCGACGTCAAACCTAGCCGCGCCGGGCCGGTAGCCCTGCAGAATGGCGACATGGACGCACTGTTGATCAACCTGGCATTGGCACGCGACGTACCCGCCGGGCGCCCTCTGTCCTATCGCATGGTCGAGAACGGGCGCGCACGGCCGATGAACTACCGGGTGATCGGTCGCGAGCAGGTCACCATCGGCGGCCGCAATTACGACGCCACCAAGGTTGCCCAGGGCGGCGCTGAAAAGCAGACCATCGCCTGGATCGTGGCCGGGATTCCGGCACCAGTACGCATCGTCCAGCGCGAGAACGGCGCCACCACGATCAGCCTGCAGATGAACTCCTGGTCGCGCTGAGCACAACATTACCCATACGTAGCCCGGGCAAGCAACAGCGAACCCGGGACCTTGGCAACAGCTGCAATACGTAACGGCAGGGCTCAAGCGGGAGCTGCGCCCTGCCTGAGCTGCATCAACCCGGTCGCGCTGCGCTTACCCGGGTTGCATTGGTTGGGCAGAGAACAGCGCCGCAGCCCTGTGGCGCAGTCCTGCTATTCGGCTGCAGCCTTCTTGAACACCGTGCGGCAATCGCGGCGGAATTCTTCACCGCTGCTGCGCCAGATGAAGCTGCGGCACTGGCGATCGCCCTCTTCGCTGTCCTTCACCTGCACCGCATAGAACGCTTGCAGGAACTCGTCACGACTGACCTGGCCATCGCCATTCCAGTCCATCTGTTCCTTTTCAACGCCCTGGGTGATGGCCACGCCGCTGTACCAGCCCCAGCCCAACCAGGCCAGGGCAAGCAGCACCAGACCCAGCAGGGCCTTGCGACGCGGGGTGAAGCGCCCCTTGAGGATCATGCGATCCGCCGCACGTTGGCACCCAGACCACTGAGCTTTTCCTCAATGTTTTCGTAGCCACGATCCAGGTGGTAGATGCGGTCGATGCTGGTTTCATCAGCAGCCACCAGCCCGGCCAGGATCAAGCAGGCCGAGGCGCGCAGATCGGTCGCCATCACCGGCGCGCCACTGAGCCTCTCAACGCCACGCACGATCGCGGTATGACCTTCGATCTGGATATCGGCGCCCAGACGCAGCAGCTCATTGACGTGCATGAAGCGGTTTTCAAAGATGGTTTCGGTGATCACACCGACGCCATCGGCCACGCAGTTCATCGCCATGAACTGGGCCTGCATGTCGGTCGGGAACGCCGGGTGCGGCGCGGTGGTGATGTTCACCGCCTTGGGCCGCTTGCCGTGCATGTCCAGGGTGATGCTGTCATCGGTGGTGCTGATCTCAGCGCCGGCCTCGGTCAGCTTGTGCAGCACAGCGTCCATCGTGTCCGGCCGCGCATTGCGCACCGTGACGCGACCACCGCTCATCGCCGCAGCGACCAGGAAGGTGCCGGTCTCGATGCGATCGGGCAACACCGCGTGGCGGCCGCCGTGCAGGCGCTCGACGCCTTCCACAACCAGGCGCGCGGTGCCTATGCCTTCAATCTTCGCGCCCAGTGCAATCAGGCAATGCGCCAGATCGGCCACTTCCGGCTCCATCGCGGCGTTTTCCAGCACCGTGGTGCCATCAGCCAGTACAGCGGCCATCAGCACGTTCTCGGTGCCGGTGACGCTGACCATGTCGAAGGTATAGCGACCGCCCTTCAGGCGCCCGTCGACGTGGGCCTTGATGAAGCCGTTCTCGACAGTGATCTCCGCACCCAGCGCCTGCAGGCCCTTGATGTGCTGGTCAACCGGGCGCGAGCCGATGGCACAACCGCCCGGCAGCGACACTTCGGCCTTGCCGAACTTGGCCAGCAACGGACCCAGCACCAGGATCGAGGCGCGCATGGTCTTGACCAGCTCATACGGTGCCACGTGCTGATTGACGGTGCGCGGATCCACCACCACCGCGCTGCCGCGCGACAGCGTGCCCTGGTCGATGGTGACCTTGGCACCGAGCTCACCGAGCAGCTTGACGGTGGTGATCACGTCGTGCAGGTGCGGCACGTTGGTGATTTCCACCGGCGCATCGGCCAGCAAGGTGGCGCACAGGATCGGCAGAACGGCGTTCTTGGCGCCGGAGATATGAACCTCACCGTTCAGCGCATTGCCGCCGGTGACTACGATTTTTGCCATGGTTTTGAGGCCGGTATAAGGAGAAGAGAGTGCGCCGGCTCAGCCAGCTTCACCCGGAGTAATGGTTTTCAGCGCCAGCGCGTGGATCGCACCGCCCATCAGATCGCCCAGCGTCGCATACACCATGCGGTGGCGCGCCAACGGCATCTTGCCGGCAAATGCCTCACAGACCACCGTGGCCTCGAAGTGCACTCCGTCGTCGCCCTGCACATCGGCGCGGGCGCCCGGCAGGCCGGCTTCGATCAGATTTCGGATGGTCTCGGCGTCCAAAGCGCTTTCCTAATAAAATGAACCCCCATTCTACTCTCCGAGTGGCATCCGTATGGCTGCTTCCCCGCTTTCCCTGGATACATTGCGCGACACCGATCTGGTGGCCAGTGGTCACCGCGTGTTCGAGATCGAGCGCGACGAACTGGACCGGGTAGGCGGTCGCATCGGCGCCGAGTTCGCCGCGGCCTGCCGGCTGGTACTGGCTTCGCGTGGTCGCGTGGTCACCACCGGCATGGGCAAATCCGGGCATATCGCACGCAAGATCGCCGCCACTCTGGCCTCGACCGGCACGCCCTCGTTCTATGTGCATCCGGGCGAAGCCGGGCACGGCGATCTTGGCATGATCACCGAAGATGACGTGGTTTTGGCGCTGTCCTATTCCGGTGAATCGGACGAAGTACTGACCCTGCTACCGGTGTTCAAACGCCAAGGCAACCCGTTGATTTCCATGACCGGGCGGCCGCAATCGAGTCTGGCGCTGGCTGCCGATGTGCATCTGGACGTGAACGTCGACCACGAGGCCTGCCCGCTGGCCCTGGCCCCGACTTCCAGCACCACCGCCTCATTGGCAATGGGTGATGCACTGGCGGTGGCCCTGCTGGACGCGCGCGGCTTCACCGCCGACGACTTTGCCCGCTCCCATCCGGCAGGCAGCCTGGGTCGGCGCCTGCTGCTGCACATCACCGACGTGATGCATGCCGGCGACGACCTGCCCAGCGTCAGTGACCAGGCAAGCCTCAGCCAGGCACTGATGGAAATGAGCCGCAAACGGCTGGGCATGACCGCCGTGGTCGATGCCCAGGGCAGGCTGGTCGGGCTGTTCACCGACGGCGACCTGCGCCGTGCGCTGGACACCGATCTGGACGTACGCACCGCCAGCATCGCCCAGGTGATGACCCGCAACCCGCGCACCATCGGTGCCGACCAACTGGCCGCAGAAGCCGCGCGACTGCTGGAAACCCACAAGATCAATGGCTTGATCGTGGTCGATAGCGACAATCACCCCGTCGGCGCCCTGAACATTCATGACCTGTTGCGGGCAAAAGTCGTCTAAACCCCGCACAATCAACGACCTCGGGCCAAAGCCCGACCTGCCGCAACGGATACTGCCTGCCAATGCCTTACTCGCCGCTAGCGCTTTTCCCCGCCAATCTGCACGCCACCGCCAGCGCTATCCGCCTGGCCTGCTTTGACGTGGACGGCACCCTGACCGACGGTCGGCTGTTCTACGACCATGCCGGCAACGAGAGCAAGGCGTATTACGTGCAGGACGGGCTGGGCCTGAAGCTGCTGCAGCAGCACGGCATCCATCCGGTGTTGATCACCGCGCGCAACAGCCTGTCGGCGCAGCGGCGCGGGGCTGATCTGGGCATCGACACGCAGATCGCGGTCGGCGACAAGCTGGCCAGCGTGCGTGCCTTGTGCGAACAGCATGGCATCGGCCTGGACCAGGTCGCCTTCATGGGCGACGACCTTCCCGATCTGGCGCCGCTATGCGCGGCCGGGCTTGCGGTAGCGCCGGCCGATGCGCATCCGTGGATCGCCGAACGCGTGCACTGGCAGACCCGTGCCCAAGGCGGGCGTGGCGCAGCGCGCGAACTGTGTGACGTCCTGCTGGCCGCGCAGGGCAAACTTGACGCAGTCCTGGCGAGGTTTTCCTGATGAGTTGGCGCTCAGTTCTTGGTATCGGCCTGCTGTTGGCCGCCCTGCTCAGCGGCTGGTCGGCATGGCGCAACCGCGCCAACACCGCGCCAACCGCTGTTGAAGTGGGCAGCACCGACTTCACCCTGACCGACTTCGAGATCGTCACCCTGGACAAGCAGGGCCAGGAATCGATGACCCTGCGTGCACCGTCGATGGTGCGCAACCGCATCGACCAGACGTCCAACATAACCAAGCCATTGTTCCTGTTGCCTGACACGGCCGGGCAGCACTGGCAACTGAGCGCCGATACCGGCTGGGTCAGCCCCAAGGGTGAGGAGCTGCGCCTGCGCGGCAATGTTGCTGGCGACAGCCCCACCGATGGCAAGACCCCGCCAACCACTTTCCGTACTGACGCGCTGGACGTGTTCGCCGAACAGAATCTGGCGCGCACCGATGCACAAGTGACGCTGACCCGACCGGGCCTGTCGCAGACCGGCGTCGGATTCCGCGCCAATCTCAAATCCCAGCAGTATTCACTCCTTTCCCAGGTCAAGACCCGCTATGAACCCAAAGCTGCCCGCTAAGCTCGCGTCGATCACGCTGCTCGCCGTCCTGCTCGCACCCGGCCTGGCGTGGTCCAAGGCATCGGATCGCAACCAGCCGATGACCATCGATTCCAACAACAATGACTGCAATTTCAGCGACAACGGCAAATGCCAGTTCAGCGGCAACGTGATCATCACGCAGGGATCGATGGAGATCCACGCCGACACCGCCGATGTGATCCGCAAGAACGGCGAAACCGAGCGCGTGATCCTCACCGGCAAACAAGCCACGCTGAAGCAACAGATGGATGACAACACCTGGATGAATGCCCGTGCCGACAACATGGACTACAACATCAACAGCGAAATCATCATCCTGACCGGCAACTACAAGGTTGAATCCGAGCGCGGCACCAATGCCGGCCAGCGCATGGTCTACAACACCCGCAGCGGCGCGATGCAGAGCGGCGGCGATGGCACCCGCGTGCGCACCGTGATCCAGCCCAAGAACAAGGCGCCGGCAGCGGCAGGAGAAGCCAAGTAATGCTCGTTGCCCAAGGCCTGCGCAAGCGCTACAAGAACCGCGAAGTCGTCAAGGACTTCGGGCTGACCCTGGATGCCGGCGAAGTGGTCGGCGTGCTCGGCCCCAACGGTGCCGGCAAAACCACCTGTTTCTACATGATCGTTGGGCTGGTCGCCGCCGATGCCGGCAGCATCGTGCTCGATGGCAAGGACATCACCTCCGAGCCGATGTACGAGCGCGCCAAGCTGGGCGTGGGTTATCTGCCGCAGGAGCCATCGGTGTTCCGCAAGCTCAGCGTGGCCGACAACATCCGCCTGGTGCTGGAACTGCGCACCGACCTCGACAACGTCGGCCGCGAGCGCGAACTGTCCTCGCTGCTGGACGAACTGCAGATCAGCCATGTCGCCGACCAGACCGGCGCCAGCCTGTCCGGCGGTGAGCGCCGCCGCTGCGAAATCGCCCGCGCACTGGCCGCAAAGCCACGCCTGATCCTGCTCGACGAACCGTTTGCCGGTGTCGATCCGATCTCGGTCGGCGAGATCCAGCGCATCGTGACCCACCTCAAGCAACGCGGCATCGGTGTGTTGATCACCGATCACAATGTGCGCGAAACCTTGGGAATCTGCGACCGGGCGTATATCCTCGCTGAAGGCAGCGTACTGGCGCAGGGGGCACCGGAAGATCTGCTTGCCAATACTGACGTGCGCCGTGTTTACCTCGGGGACGCTTTCACCCTCTGAGTCGCAGCGCCACGTCGGGCCCTACCCGAACGGATCAGGCATGAAAGCTCGGCTGCAGACATCGATGGGACAGAACCTGGTCATGACGCCGCAGTTGCGTCAGGCCATCCGTCTTCTGCAGATGTCCAGCACCGAGCTCGAACTGGAACTGACCGAGGCGGTGGAGACCAATCCACTGCTGGAATGGGCCGAGAATTCCGAAGGCGCCGACGGCGACGAAGCTCCCGCAAGCAGCGCCAACGATGATGCCCCGATCGATCCCGCACAAGGCGACATCAACGCCGATGGCGAAGATTGGGACGGCGGCGATGAGGACTGGAGCAGTGGTCGCTCCGGCTCCTTCGATGGTGACGAAGACGACGAGCGCGAACAGGCCGAAGACGGCGACACCCTGGCCGATCACCTGCTGTGGCAACTGCACCTGACCCATCTGGGTCCGTGTGATCGCGCCATCGGCGTGGCCTTGATCGACGCTTTGGATGAAGACGGTTATCTGCGCGAGCCCTTGTCGGCAATCGCACAGACGCTGTTGCCCGAGATCCGCGCCGACGAAGACGAGATCGTCGCAGTACTGCGTCAGATCCAACGCTTTGACCCGGCCGGCGTAGGCGCACGCAGCCTGGGCGAGTGCCTGAGCCTGCAGTTGGACGTACTGCCCTGCCAAACCCCTGCCCTGGCCTTGGCCCGGCGCATCGCCGATGGCCCACTGGAGCGCCTGCCGCGCGCAGGCATCAGCGGCATCGCGCAGGAGCTCAAGCAGCCGGTTGCCGACGTCGAAGAAGCCGTGCAGCTATTGCGCTCTCTCGACCCGCGCCCGGGCAAACAATTGGGACAGATGACCTCGGACACCTATGTGGTGCCCGATTGCGTGGTCTGGCGCCAGCGTGGCATCTGGCGCTGTGCGCTGGCCGGCCACGCAGGTCCGCGGGTGGTCATCAATCAAAGCTACGAGCAACTGATCCGCCGCTGTGGCGACGCCGATGCCAGCTATCTGCGCGCACAGCTGCAGGAGGCACGCTGGCTGCTGAAGAGCCTGCAGGCGCGTGGCGAAACCCTGTTACGGGTGGTCAGCAGCCTGCTGCATCACCAGGCAGGCTTCCTGGAATTTGGCGAACAGGCACTGCGTCCGCTAACGCTGCGTGAAATCGCCGGCGAACTTGAGCTGCACGAATCCACCATTTCGCGCGCCATCGCCCGCAAGTATGTGCGCACCCCGCGCGGCACCCTGCCGCTGCGCGCCTTCTTCGCCTCCGGCATTGATACCGAAGGCGGTGGTGAGGCCTCCAGCACCGCCATCCAATCGATGATCCGCAACCTGATCGATGCGGAAAACCCGCGCAAACCGCTTTCTGACGCCAAGCTGGCTGAGATGCTCAAAACAAGTGGCATACCGGTAGCGCGCCGCACCGTTGCGAAGTATCGTGAGGCCATGAACATCTGTGCCTCTCACGAACGCGTCCGCATCGCCTGAAGCATTCGTTGAGCAGCGCAGGGTTCATTAGGCAACCCCGAACCACAGGAGGAATCCGATGCGTATCGAGACGTATGGCCAGCAAGTTGAAGTCACGCCTGCCCTGAAGGAGTACGTGGAAACAAAGCTGGAGCGGCTGGGTCGACACTTTGACCAGCACTGCGAAGTACGAGTCCAGTTGTCCACCCGCAAGCCTGACTACCTCGTCGTCGCCACGGTGAATTTACCCGGGCGCACCCTGCACGCCGATGCTGCAGAACCCACCATGTATGCAGCCATCGACGTGCTGGCCGACAAGCTCGACCGACTGGTCATAAAGCACAAGGAAAAGCATCTTCCCCACGCATCGCATGCTCTGCGCGACAATGGCTGATCTTTATACCCAGCCGTAAGCCAACATGCCGTTGACCGACCTGATGGCGGCCGTGAGTACCCAGGTACTCGCGGTCGCTGATCGAGACAGCACCCTGATTGCCGCCTCCCGCCTGCTAGCCTGTCGTGAGGCCGGTGCGGACAGCCTGTTTTTAAGCCTGCGCGAACGTGAAATCGTCGGCAGCACCGCCATTGGCCACGGTATCGCCATCCCCCACGGGCGTTCGGAAACCCTGCAGGAGCCCCGCGGCGCCCTGCTACGGCTGCAACAACCCGTTGATTTCGGCGGCGACGAACCGGTGGACCTGGTCTTTGCGATGGCCGTACCCGCGCATTACACCCATCAACACCTGATGCTACTGTCCGAGCTGGCGGAGATTTTCTCCGACCCCGACATCCGTCAGGCACTGCGTATTGCCCCCGATGCGCAGACCCTCAAGAACATCATCATCAACCCGCAGCAGGCGCGTAGCGGATGAATACCAGCATCACCGCCCAGGAACTCTTCGACCACCAACGCGAGAAGCTCGACCTGCGCTGGGTCGCCGGCCATGCCGGTGCGCAACGTGAGCTGGAGGCCGGCAATACGGTCTCGCGACGGCCCTCGCTGGCCGGCTACCTCAACACCATCTACCCGAACAAAGTGCAGATCCTCGGCACCGAGGAACTCACCTGGCTGGATTCGCTGGATGCCCGCCAGCGCTGGGAAGTGATCGAGCGCATCATCCAGGCGCGGCCACTGGCGATGGTCATCACCAAGAGCCACGGCTGCCCGGAAGACCTGCGCTCGGCCGCCGATGAATCGCAGACCCCGTTGTGGGTGTCACCGCGCCGTGGCCACGAGCTGCTCAACCACCTCAGCTACCACCTGGCCCGCACGCTGGCGCCGCGGGTGATCCTGCATGGCGTATTCATGGAGATCTACTCCATCGGCGTGCTGATCACCGGCGAAGCTGGCTCGGGCAAGAGCGAACTGGCGCTGGAATTGCTGTCACGCGGCCACCGCCTGGTTGCCGATGACGCCCCCGAATTCACCCAGATCGCCCCCGACGTGCTCGACGGCACCTGCCCGGAGCTGCTGCAGGACCTGCTGGAAGTGCGCGGGCTGGGCGTACTGAATGTGCGGCAGATGTTTGGTGACACGTCTGTAAAGAAGAACAAGTACCTTCGCCTCATCGTCCACCTGACCAAGCCGATGACCGAGCCCAGCAGCTATGGCTATGAGCGCCTCACCGGCGATTCCGGCAAGCGACACGTGCTGGACCTGGACGTGCCGCTGATCACCTTGCCGGTGATGCCCGGCCGCAACCTGGCCGTGCTGACCGAAGCCGCCACCCGCCTGCATATACTGCGAACCAAGGGCATCGACCCGGCGGCGATGTTCATCGCCCGCCATAGCAACCTGCTGGAGCAACGTAGTTCATGAGTGCGCACCCTGCATCGGTACTGATCATCGTCAGCGGCTTGTCCGGCTCGGGCAAATCGGTGGCATTGAAGACCTTTGAAGACCTGGACTACTACTGCTCGGACAATATCCCGGTAAACCTGCTGCCGGAGTTCGTACGCGGTGTACTCGGCGAACGTGATGAGAACCGCCCGCAGCGGCTGGTGGTCGGCATCGACGTACGCGGCCGCAGCGACCTCAGCCAACTTGCTGCCTGGCGTAAAACCGCTTTGGATTACGGCATCGAGGCGCGCCTGCTGTTCTTCGAAGCCGACGACGACACCTTGCTGGCCCGCTACGCCGACACCCGCCGTCGTCATCCGCTGAGCCACCTTGGCCTGTCGCTGCCGGAAGCCATTGCCCGCGAGCGCGAACTGACCGCCCCGCTGCGGCGCGAAGCCGATGCCATCATCGACACCACCCGCCTCAACGTGCACCAGCTGCGACGCAGGGTAATCACCGAATTCGCACTCAGCCATGAGAGCAAGCTGTCGCTGTTGTTCGAGTCTTTCGCCTACAAGCGTGGCGTGCCGGCCGAAGCCGATTTCGTATTCGATGCACGGGTGCTGCCCAATCCGCATTGGGACCCCGAGCTGCGCTCATTGACCGGGCGCGACCGCGAAGTCCGCGAATATCTGGACGCCCAACCCGAGGTGGTGCGCTACGTCACCCAACTGCAGGACCTGCTCGACACCTGGCTGCCCAAGCTGGGCAGCGAGACCCGCAGCTATGTCACCGTGGCCTTTGGCTGCACCGGCGGCAAACACCGCTCGGTCTACCTGGCCGAACGCCTGGCCCGGCATGCGCGTGAGCAGGGTTGGCAGGATGTGGCCACCTTCCATCGCGAACAGGATTGAAAGGGCGCATGCGGGTTCTCCGCGCATGCCCTGAATGGCACACAGAAGACAGTTTTAAGCGCTATCGCGGACTTGCCCTGACCTGTTAACGTTCAGGGATGACCTGCGGCATTCTCCTAGTAACTCATACCGGTGTCGGCACTTCCCTGCTGGAAGTGACGACGGCCTTGTTGCGGCAACTGCCGCTGAAAACAGAAGCGTTCGAAGTGCCTTTCGACGCCGACCTTGATGCCCTGTTGCCTGCTGCTTCGGCGGCGATGCGGCGGGTGGAAGGTGAAGGCGGCGTGTTGATACTGACCGATCTGTACGGTGCCAGCCCGAGCAATCTTGCCGGCAAACTGGCGCGTTTGGGCACACCTACCCGGCGTGTATCGGGATTGAGTCTGGCGATGTTGCTGCGGGTAATGAACTATCCGGAACAGGGATTGGACCAACTGCCCGCCACTGCGGCGGCGGGCGCTCGCAACGGAGTCATCACCGACGATGCTTGAACAAGAACTCATGGTTTCCAACCGGCTGGGTCTGCATGCCCGGGCCACCGCCAAACTGGTGCAGGTGCTGTCGGCCTTCCGCTCCAATGCCACGCTTGTGGCCAAGGGCCGCGAGGTCAACGCCAAAAGCATCATGGGCGTGATGTTGCTGGCCGCCGCCCAAGGCACGCCGGTAACGGTGCGCGTGGACGGCGAAGACGAAGCTGCCGCACTGGAGGCGGTTGCCGCTCTGTTCGAGCGTCGTTTCGACGAGGACAGCTGATGCCACAAGCCGCGCGCGCAGCTGCAGCCATGATGAGGAGCCTGCAGTGGTGACTCGTCTAACGGGCCTACCGGCGTCCCGTGGCTCTGCTTTGGGCCGCGCGCGCGTGCGCCTTCCACATGTGCAGGACATTGGTGAAAAGCGCGTTGCGGCTGCTGCGGTGGAACACGAACTGGAGCGCCTGCACCGTGCCACCGATGCGGCACGCCAGGAAATGCGCGATCTGCGCACCCGCCTGCAAGGTGCATTGCCGGCCGAAGTAGGCGAGTTCCTCGACCTGCACGCCATGCTGCTGGACGACCCCGAGCTGCTGACCGGCCTGGACGAGCTGGTACGCAGCAAGCGCTACAGCGCCAGCCATGCATTGCGCGTGCAGCGCGACCGCCTGGCACAGGTGTTTGAAGGCATGGAAGATGCCTACCTGAAAAGCCGGATGGATGATCTGGACCATGTGATCGGCCGCATCCAGTCCTTCCTGCACAAACGCACCACCACCATGAAGGGGCTGGCCGGCGAAATCCTGGTCTGCGAGAACGTTGCTCCGTCGGAACTGGCCCAGCTGCAAGCGCAGGGCGTGGTCGGCATCGTCAGCAGCGCCGGCAGCGTGCTCTCGCACAGCGCCATCCTCGCCCGCAGCCTGCACATGCCGCTGGTGGTGGCGGCCAATGCGGTGCTGCAGAAAGTCAGCGATGGCGACGTACTGATACTGGACGGCGGCAGTGGCGAGATCGTGGTCGATCCGGGCCCGGACGATCTGCGCCAGTACCGCCTGCGCCAGCGCGAGCTGGCGCGCGAACAACGCGAACTGGGACGTTTGCGGGCCAAGCCCACGCGCACCCTCGATGGCGCCGAAATCACCCTGCTGGCCAATGCAGAGTCGCATGACGACGTCGCCCAGGCGCATGCGCTGGGCGCCCGTGGCCTGGGCCTGTATCGCACCGAATTCCTGTTCATGCAGCGCAACCAGCTGCCTGACGAAGAAGAACAGTTCCACGTCTACCGCGACACCGTACTGGGCATGAGCGGGCGCCCGGTCACCATCCGCACCCTGGACCTGGGCGCGGACAAGGCCGATCGCACCGGGCTGGTGCTCAGCAGCGAAGAAAACCCCGCACTGGGCCTGCGTGGCGTGCGCCTGTCACTGGCCAGGCCCAAGGTGTCCGACACCCAGCTGCGGGCAATCCTGCGCGCCTCCGGCTACGGGCCGCTGCGCATCCTGGTGCCGATGCTGACCACCCGTGAGGAAATCATGGCGGTACGGCGCCGGCTGTCGCGATTGGCCGCGATCCTGCGCAATGACGGCCATGAGGTGGCGGAGAACATCCCGGTCGGGGCGATGATCGAAGTGCCGGCAGCAGCTATCGCGCTGGAGACCTTCATCGACCAGGTCGACTTCCTGTCGATCGGCACCAACGATCTGGTTCAGTACCTGCTTGCCGCCGACCGCAACAACGACGCCGTGGCCGAGTTGTACTCGCCGCTGCATCCGGCAGTACTGCGGCTGCTGTACCAGGTGATTGAAACCGCACAGCGGCATGAAACCCCGGTAGCGGTCTGCGGTGAAATGGCAGGTGACGCGCGCATGACAGCCCTGCTGCTGGCTTTGGGGCTGACCGAATTCAGTCTGCACCCGGCCACCTTGCTGGAAGTGCGCCGCGCCATCCGGGAGGTCAACCTGGCCGAGCTCCGCCTGCAGGCCCCGCAATTGCTGGCTGCACGCGACCGCCGCGGCATTGAACGCTGGATCACCGGCAGCGCCGGGAACTGATTCCGGGCGCAACGGTTGTATGCAAGCCTGCGCATCGCACGTGATAATGGCGGGCTAAACACCGCCGTTGGCGCCCAACCGCCACGGACAGCGGCCATCACCATACCGGGAGCTGCGCATGGCTGAAGCCGTACGCCACGACAAGACCGCACGCCAGCTGCGCCTGCTTTCCGATGCATTGGACAGTGGCCGGCTTGGACCGGTGCGTCGCCTGGTCAACACCTTGTCGCCGGCCGAGATCGGCAATCTGCTCGAATCGCTGCCGCCGGGCAAGCGCGAAGTGGTGTGGGGTCTGGTCGACCCCGAGGACGACGGTGAGGTCTTGGTGCATGTCGGTGAAGACGTGCGCGAAAGCCTGCTGGCGGACATGGACGCGGACGAGATCATCGCCGCGGTCGAAGACCTGGACATCGACGATCTTGCCGATCTGGTCGAAGACCTGCCCGATACCGTCATCGACGAAGTGCTCAAGTCGATGGACCGCGAGAACCGCGAGCGGCTGGAGCAGGTGCTGTCCTACCCGGAAGACACCGCCGGCCGTTTGATGAACCCGGACGTGGTCACCGTGCGCGCCGACGTCAACGTCGATGTAGTGCTGCGCTACCTGCGCCTGCGCGGCGAACTGCCCGACCACACCGATCACCTGTTCGTGGTCAGCCGCCGTCACCAATATCTTGGCCGACTGTCGCTGGCCTCGCTGGTCACCCACGAAGACACCACCCCGATCAACCGCCTGATCGACGACGAGCAGCCGGCCATCGACGTGGGCGAAAGCGCCGACGAAGTGGCCCGCCAGTTCTCCGATCATGACTGGGTGTCGGCACCGGTGGTGGATGACAACAACATCCTGATCGGCCGCATCACCATCGATGACGTGGTCGACATCATCCGTGGCCAGGCCGATCACCAGGCCTTGGGCGCGGCCGGTCTGGATGAAGACGAAGACCTGTTCAGCCCGGTCTGGCGCGCCATGCGCCGGCGCCTGATGTGGTTGTCGGTGAACCTCTGCACCGCCTTCCTCGCCTCCAGCGTGGTCGGCCATTTCGAAGGCACCATCGACAAGCTGGTGGCGCTGGCGGTGCTGATGCCGATTGTCGCCGGGCTTGGCGGCAATGCAGGTACGCAGGTACTGGCGTTGATGATCCGTGGCCTGGCGCTGGGCCAGGTAGGCGCCTCCAATGCCCGCACCCTGCTGTGGAAAGAACTACGCGTAGCCCTGCTCAATGGCGTGGTACTGGGCACCGTGCTTGGCCTGATCGTACTGGCCTGGTTCCATATGCCCGGGCTGTCGCTGGTGATCGCCATCGCGCTGACCTTCAATCTATTGTTTGCCGCATCGGCCGGCGTGCTGGTGCCGTTGACGCTGAAGCGGCTGGGGTTCGACCCTGCCTTGGCCAGCGGCATCTTCCTGACCGCAGTCACCGACTCGATGGGTTTCTTCACCTTCCTCGGCCTGGCCACGTTGGTGCTGCTGCACTAGTCGCGGCGCCGCAGGAGCCGTAGCCCGGGTAAGCGCAAACGCACCCGGGAACTCCGCACATAAAGCCCCGGGTGCGCTTCCGCTTACCCGGGCTACACTTCCCCGCCCTTGCTTCAGGCCTTACCCATGACCATCACTGTCAGCGACTACTACCAGACCGGCTGGCGCGATGACCTGCACAACTGCCCGGCCTGCGAATGGAAAGGCAGCTCACGACAGATGGAAATGGAACTGCACGACGAGCAGACCGAATACGCCTGCCCCGAATGCGAGTACCCGCTGCTGGTGGTTCAGCACCCGGACCTGGCTCAAGTGCAGGCCGCTGCCGCAGCTGGCAATGAAGAAGCACAGCAGCAGTTGGCAATCCTGGCAATCGCACCGCGCAGCTAAGCACCTGCACCGGAGCCCCCTACCGATTCGCCGCGGCTCCGGCTACGCTGGCCTCCACATCGCTGCGCGGGGGACGTATGCGTTATCTGCTTTGTATTGCCCTGGCTTTGGCCTGCGCCAACGCACTTGCTGACGAACCCGACGATCCAGTCAGACTCAGCACCACACAGATCTACTCCCGGCCCGGTGAGCCAGCGCTGGGCAAGGAGTTGCGCGCTTCCGTGCAGGAGGCCAGCGCCCTGAATCTGAAGGGTGAACATGCCCAGGCCAAAGCCCTGCTACTCGACGTCGCACGACAATGTGACGCTTACCGTGCAGCGCCAGGACGACGTTCGCTGAGCTTCCGCACCCAACGCCAGTACGAGCTTTACCTGCGCGACCACGGCGACGGCGAGCCCATCGACTGGCTGGACAGCGCATGTGCCAACGTCTACATCCAACTAGGCTACATCGCCGTTGAACTGCGCGATGCGCCGCACGCAATACAGTGGCTGGACAAGGCCCATGCCACCGCGCCCTATGAACCTGAGGCACTGACCGAGCGCGGCGCGGCGCTGAACATCAGCAAGGATTGGCCCGCCGCCCTGAGTAGCTACCAGCAGGCATTGGCACTCACCCGAAGCCACCCTGAAGCCGCGTACGCCGAGGCGCTGGCCCTGCGCGGAACCGGCTACGCCTTGATTGAGCTTGGCGATCTGGACGCGGCCCAGGCCGCATACGAAGCGTCGTTGGCACTGGAACCCGGCAATAAAGTCGCCGAGAACGAAATGACCTACATCCGCCAGCAACGCAAGCGCCAGGCCGGCAAGCCATAGCAGCGTAGTGCCGAGCCATGCTCGGCAGAGGCCTTACAAGCAAACCCGGCGTAGTGCCGAGCCATGCTCGGCAAAGGCTCTACCGGTAACGCCCCAGCCGAGCATGGCGCGGC
>NZ_JBRREI010000025.1:0-67852 GCF_056760195.1 Stenotrophomonas sp. STEN020 | reverse complement strand
TTTTTGTTTTGTTGGCGCGGGTCCCGCCGATACGCAGTGCCCCAATCTTTTCCATTCAGCGCATGTGGCTTGGTTTTTGTCCGGGTGGGGGGGGCCGCCGCTCCTACAAGCATTGCTTCGGGTATCGCGTTGGTGAGCGGCGCCGATGAAGTCCTCGGTCGCCGCCGAAGATCAGAACTGTGGAATCTTCTGCGCCTCCACTATCTGCAACACCAGTTTGCGGGTGGCTGCGCGGCAGGACCGATACGCCAGCAACAACCTACGCTCAGATGGATCGTCCACCAGCTCTGCGTTCTCGCTGGGTATTGCAGCAGAGATTGCATCCAGTTCACCTCGTCCCGTCGCCAGCCATTCAAATGAAACATCCGTCACCAGTGCAATGGTGATCAAACGCATCGTGCTGGGCGATATGCCCGTCGGACTTTCCCAGTTTCCCACCGCGCTACGGCTTACTTTCAGTTGGCCTGCCAACTCCGCCTGCGTCATCCTCATCTTTCTCCGCGCTTTGCGGATGCGGATTCCCAGATGGTCATGCATAAATTTCTCCTCGAGCGTTGACCATGAGAGCCGACTAAAAGCCTAAGCCATTGCGAGCTTGCGCAGTCGGCAAAGACTTATTGTCAATGTTCATTACGTCCGTGGATTATCGGAACGAAACTCGTCATCGATATTGACGATTTTTGCCAATGTAAATTGCACCCTCTGTTCTCGCGGCTCGAAGCCGTTAGGCTGCGGCGGAGGCGCTAATTCATGCTGGATAGTCGTTGGTACAACGCTGACAGATGGATGAGTTTTTTTCTTAGGCGTTGAGTTGTTGGTGCACGCGTGGCGCAAACCGAATCGAATGAAAAACTGCAGGCTGTCGATCATCGTTGGTGGTCATGGATGGAAATGAAGCGGCCCGCAAAACTGTGCCTATATTCAGCAGGTACATTCATGCTGTTGGTTGTCGTGGGGATGGCATTGGTCATCCGCGGCGGAAACGAAGCCGCTGTGGTGGTTGGCAGGCTGGTTCCGGTACAGGGCATGGCAACAGTGTTGGCGCCAGTGGGTGGTGTTGTGCGCTGGCTGGATGCTGATGATGGCAAGCGTGTGGTCGAAGGCGATACGCTGGCCTTGGTCGCCACGCCGCGCGCGATGCCCGAACTCGGTGACGCCAATCTGGCAAAGGAACATGGTCTGCAGCAGAAGCAGGACAGTTTCGTATTGGCGCGCGACGCGCTGAAGGAGCAGTTGGCGGCACAGGCCACGGGCTTGCATGAGCAGATGCAGGCAGCCCGCGCCGAGGCACAGCAGATCGCACTGGAGGTCGCCACGCGGCGTGAGCAGATACGGGTCGCCGGCGACGTACTGACGCGGCGGCGAGGGTTTGAATCAGCATCCGCCGCTGGCCTTGCAGCAGCAGAACAGCAGGAGGCGCTGGTGTTGGAATACACCGTGCAGCTGCAATCGCTACGCCGGCAGCAGGCCGCAACCCAGCGCCTGATCGCGCAGCTGAAACAAGCCATGCAGGAGTTGCCGGGGCGGCAGAAGGCCAACGATGCTACTTATGCGGAGCATCTGGCGCAGTTGCGCCTGGATCAGGTTGAGAACGAAGCCAGTGCTGCGTTGCTGGTAACAGCGCCGGTAGATGGTGTGGTGGTCGCACGGATGGTCAAGCCAGGGCAGTCGGTGCATTTGGGCCAGCCGCTGCTCAGCGTATTGCCCGGCGATGGCCGGCTCGAGGCCGAGCTGATGGTGCCGGGGCGAGCGATCGGTGCAATGGCGCCTGGCGACCGGGTGGTGCTGCGCTATCAGGCATTTCCGCATCAGAAGTTTGGTGCGCAGCGTGGCACCATCGCGCACATCAGCCGGACTGCGGTGGATAGTGAAGAGGCCAGCTTCGCACCGGAGCTGCCGGCGATGAAGGAGGCCTTCTATCGCGTTACCGTCGAGTTGGCCAACCAGGCCATTGTGGCCCATGGCCGCTTGGAGCCGCTCAAGCCCGGCATGATGCTGGATGCGCAGGTTACCGGCGAGCGGGAGCCGCTGAGTGATCGCTTGCTGCAGCCCATGTATTCGTTCGGGGGGGGGTTGGGTGGGCGTTGATGGCCTGTGGCTGCAACGCCTGCGGACCCGGTCAATTGGATTTATCGGAATGCTGGACTCGTCGCTTCGGCACCACAGAATCGTCGGCTTTTGCGATGATTGGCGTTGGTGTCTGGCCGCACTCGATGCGACGTCGGGATGCCATGCGTATGGATTTGTGCGTTGATCGAAAAACAACGAGGACTGGATTCCGATGATGAAGCTTTCGTTTTGTAGCTTGGCTGTAGCGCTTTCGTTGGCATTGACGCCACTGGTGCAGGCGAAACCGGTCGTGGCGACGGTGCCCGCCAGCGTGCAGGCAGGCCCCTGTGTCGAGGGTGTGTGTGAGTACCGCTTGCAGAATGGCCTGCGCGTGCTGCTGTTTGCCGATGCCAGCAAGCCAACCGTTACCGTCAATCTGGTCTACGGCGTTGGCTCGCTGCATGAGAACTACGGCGAGACCGGCATGGCACATCTGCTTGAGCACTTGATGTTCAAGGGCACAGCAAAGCATCCGGACATCCCGGCTGAAATGCAGCGGCGCGGGGTCAGCAAGAACGCGACCACCTCGCTGGATCGCACCAATTACTTCGCCTCGTTCCCGGCCAATGACGACACCCTGGACTGGCTGTTGGGGCTGGAAGCCGATCGCATGCTCAACTCCAAGGTGGCCAAGGCCGACCTGGACAGCGAGATGACGGTTGTCCGCAATGAAATGGAAGCTGGCGACAACAGCCCGATCGGCGTGCTGATGAAGCGCATGCGCTCGGTGGCCTTTGATTGGCACAATTACGCCAACATGCCGATCGGCGCGCGCTCGGATGTGGAGAACGTGCCGATCGAGAATCTGCAGGCGTTCTACCGGACCTGGTATCAGCCGGACAACGCCTTGTTGATCATCGCTGGCCGCATCGACAGCGAGCGGGCGATTGCGCGGGTTGCTGCGCATTTCGCACCGCTGAAGAAGCCCGCGCGGACCATGCCCACATTCCACACCGTGGAACCAGTTCAGGACGGCGAGCGCGAAGTCAGCGTGCGCCGCAGCAGTGATCTGTCCTTGATTGCCGCCAGCTATCACGTGCCGGCGCTGGCGCAGGCCGACAGCGCGCCGCTCGCAGTGTTGGGCAATGTGCTCGGCGACAACCCCAACGGGCGGCTGTACAAGGCATTGATGGAAACCAAGCTGGCAGCCTTTGCCACCGCCAGCAGCGAGACCCTGCATGATCCCGGCTTGTTCACCCTGGTGTCGGTGCTGCCCAAAGATGGCGACCCGAACAAGGTGGAGGCCGAGTTGTTGAAGCAGGCAGAAGCCGTCGCTGCAGCGCCGATCACCGACGCGGAAGTGACTGCAGCCAAGCAGCGTATCGACAATGCCATCGACAAGCGTGCCAGCGACGTCAACGCGATGGCGATGGCCTTGTCCGAGTACCAGGCCTCCGGCGATTGGCGCTTGTTGTTCGTGCAGCGCGATGCGATCCAAGCTGTTACTGCTGCCGACGTCAATCGCGTCGCGGCGGCCTATCTGAAGCCGCAGAACCGTACGCTCGGCCGCTTCGTGCCGACCGCCGCGCCAGATCGCGCAATGATTCCGGCCGCACCGGCAATCGCCACCCTGGTGGATGGCTACAAGGGCCGAGCCGCGGTCAGCGCAGGTGAAGCGTTCGACCCCAGCGTCGAGAACATCGCAGCGCGTACCGAGAGTTTTGTCATCGGCGATGGCCTGCGGGTTTCGTTGCTACCCAAGCGCAATCGCGGGCAGACGGTGGCGTTGACTGCCACGTTCCGCTTCGCCGACGAGCAGGCCATTACCGGCCGCAGCGAGGCTGGTGGCTGGGTTGGACCGATGCTGATGGCGGGTAGCCAGAGTCTGGATCGTGGCCAGATCGCGGCCCGCTTTGACGCGCTCAACACCCAGGCGCAGGTCAGTGGCGGTATGCAAGGTGCCAGCATTGGCCTCAACGGCAAGCGCGAGACCTTGGCCGAGGCCCTGCGGCTGGCCGCCGACGTGCTGCGCCACCCGTCATTCCCGCAGGCCGAGTTCGAGCAGTTGCGGCTGCAGGCGGTCACCGGGTTGGAGTTCCAGCGCAAGGAGCCGGGTACCTTGGCATCGCTGGCGCTGAGCCAGTATTTCGATCCGTGGCCGGTTGGGCATCCGCTGCACGTGCAAACGATTGATGAGTCGCTGGCCCGCTTGAGAGCGCTCAAGCTGGAAGACGTGCGTGCCTATCATCAGGATTTCTACGGCACAGCCGTGGGTGAGATCGCGGTGGTGGGTGATTTCGATCCGGTGGCATTGAAGGCCGAGTTGCAGACCTTGTTCGCGGACTGGAAGTCGCCCAAGCCCTACGCGCCGATCAGCACCCATTACCGGGATGTCGCCGCAAAGCAGGAACGCTTCACCACCCCGGACAAGCCCAATGCGGTGCTGCTGGCACGGCAGAACATCTCGATCAATCTGGCCGATGCGGACTTCCCTGCGTTGAACATCGCCATTGCGATCCTCGGCGGCGATCCGCTCAAGGCACGTCTGGGCGAGCGCATCCGCCAGAAGGACGGTCTGAGTTACAACGTCGGCGCCGGGTTGAGTGCCGATGAAAGCCGCATAGGCCGCGATGACAATGGCAGCCTGAGCATCCAGGCCATCGCAGCACCGGAGAACATGGGCAAGCTGGAGGCCGCGTTGCGTGAGGAGCTGGTCCGGTTGGTTGCCGACGGCATCAGCGTGGAGGAGCTGCGCAGCGCAGTGGCCGAAAAGAAGGTGGCACGTGAGCAGTCACGGGCGGCCGATGGCGCCATCGCAGGATTGTTGAGCGACCACCTGTACTACGGCCGCGACATGGCGTTTGAAGCGCAGCGTGATGCCGCCTATCAGGCGCTGACGGTGGAGCAGGTCAATGCTGCCATCCGCAAACACCTCAAGCCGGAGCGGCTGAGCGTATTTGTCGCCGGTGACTTCAAGTAACGGCGGCTTCAAGTAAGCAGCCAACGGGGCGGCCGGGTGTCGCCCCGTTGCTGACAGCAATCGATGTCACTCAGGGTTGGTGGCCGACCGCCGCTGCTGTTGTGACCGGCAAGGGCGCTACCCGCTCAGCCCAGACCGGACCCGGTAGCAGCGCAGGGGGCGCGGGCGCGGCGGGGGCGCAACCGACTTTTTGCTGCCCGCGCCGCATCGAAGCGGCCGCATCGGCCCGGCGCTGCTAGAATTGCGCGGACCTGGTTTTTTTGTGAATGACGCCATGAGCCATACCGCCACCGCGCCCGCCAACGCCGAGAAGCGTTACACCGTGCACCGCGCTGACCTGCCGCTGAGCTGCCCGACGCCGGAAATGGCGCTGTGGAACTCGCACCCGCGGGTTTACCTGCCGATCGAGAACGAACCCAATGGCGAGGCTGCCTGCCCGTATTGTGGTTCGGTATTCGTGCTGGCCGACTGATCGCTGACCGATGCGCCGTTTGACGGTGGTGCAGTTGCTGCCGGCGCTGCATTCCGGCGGCGTCGAGCGTTCAACTCTGGAAATTGCTGCGGCACTGGTGGCTGCCGGTCACCGGGCCATTGTCGTGTCCGCGGGCGGGCGCCTGCTGCAGCCGTTGCTGGACAGCGGTGCCGAGCATCTGACCCTGGATATCGGCAGCAAGTCGCTGCTGACCCTGCGTCACGTGGCCTCGCTGCGGCGGCTGTTCAGTGAAACCGGCGCCGATATCGTGCACGCACGGTCGCGCTTGCCAGCCTGGCTGGGCTGGTACGCGCTGCGCGGCATGCCAGCGAGCCAGCGTCCGCACTGGGTGACCACCATGCACGGGCTGAACTCGCCTGGCCGCTACAGCGGCATCATGGCCCGCGGCGAGCGCGTGATCTGCGTATCGCAGACCGTGCGTGACTATCTGCTTGAACATTATCGAGATACCGATCCGGGCAAACTGCGGGTGATACCGCGCGGCGTGGATGTGGCCCAGTTCCCGCGCGTGGAGCGTAGCGACCGGCGGCCGCGTCTGGCCGTGGCCGCGCAGCATCCGCAG
Source organism: Stenotrophomonas sp. STEN020 (assembly GCF_056760195.1). Lineage (NCBI taxonomy): Bacteria > Pseudomonadati > Pseudomonadota > Gammaproteobacteria > Lysobacterales > Lysobacteraceae > Stenotrophomonas > Stenotrophomonas sp. STEN020. Next base: position 61,768 of record NZ_JBRREI010000025.1, on the reverse strand, counting down.
CTGGGCACGCAGGCGCCATTGCTGTTGTTGCCCGGGCGCGGCACCCGCCTGAAAGGACACGCGCACGCCTTGCAGTTGCTGGCAGGGCTGCAAGGCGAAGGCCAGCGGGCAATGTTGTGGATGCCCGGTGTGCGCGAGCCTGGCCGCGAGGCTTATGTGCGCGAACTGGAACAGTTGGCGCAGACGCTGGGTGTAGCCGATCAAGTCGTTCTGAGTGAACCCACCAGCCGTATTGCCGAGGCTTACGCCGCCAGCGATCTGGTCCTGCAGTTGTCGGACAAGCCGGAAGCATTCGGCCGCACCGTGCTGGAAGCGCTGTCGGTGGGTCGTCCGGTAGTTGGCTGGAACCATGGCGGGGTGGGCGAGTTGCTCAACCAGCTGCAGCCTTCAGGCGCGGTCGCGCAGGGTGACCTGCAGCAGTTGACGCAACGCGTGCTGCAGTTGCTGCAGAGCCCCCCGTCGCTTCCGCGAAAAATTCCCTATACGTTGCAGGCCATGCAGCGTGCGACCCTGGATGTCTATGCAGAATTCGGTAACTGATCGGTCTTATGTAGCGACGCCACGGCAGGCGGGCTGGTGGGCGCCGATCTGGGTCATCGCCTATGTCGCCTTGTTGCCGTTGCCGGGCATCGCCGAGTCGGTGCTGGTGCTGGGCGCCTTGTTCACCATACTGCGCTTGTTGCTGCTGCGGCTGAAAGGAGGCGACGGTATCCGCACCCTGTTGGGCGTGCCAGCCTTGGCACTGACCAGCGTGCTGTTCTGTGCGTACTGGTTGCCGCAGCTTGGCTCGGCGGTAGGTGCGGAGGATCCGGGCAAAGTCTGGGGCAAGGTCGCCACGGGGCTGCGCTACCTGCCTTTCATGTGGCTGGTGGCGATAGCGGTAGGTACAAGCCAGCGACGCAATACCACTTTTACCGGGCTGGCGGTGGTCACCGCGCTGTGGACGCTTGATGCATTGCTGCAGGCGGGTATTGGCACCAGTCCCTTGTTCTGGAGCCTGGATCAGCTCAAATGGCTGAGCAGTGGGCACGGCCTGTGCACCTTGCAGGAGGTAGCCGCGGCCGATCGTCTGCCCGGCATCTTCGGGCCATGCAATCTGAAATTCGGTCAGGTGTTGGCCAGTCTGTCGCCGTTCCTGCTGTTTTTTGTGGGCGCACGCTTCGGCCGTTGGGGCTGGTTGTTGAGCGCCGCTGCAGTAGGCGTAGTGCTGGTGCTTGCTGGTTCGCGCGCGTCGTTGATTACCTATGCGCTGGTGCTGCTGATTTCCGGTTGGCGTCTGCTGGGGGCCAAGTGGATGCTGCTGGTGATGCTGGCCGGTGTTGTCGGCATAGGCGCATTGGTGGCGGGCTCGGCACAGGTGCGTGAGCGCTTCGCACGTACCGCGATGGCGTTCAGTGGGGGCGCCAGCGGGGTCAATGAGGCGCTGTCCGGGCGCAGTCAGATCTGGTCGGCTGCGCTATGCATGGTGCGCGAGCACCCGATCAATGGGGTTGGCGCGCGCGGTTTCCGCGATGCCTATCCGGGCTGCAATCCGAGCCCGGAGCAGCATCCGGTATGGGGCGAAGGCCCGGCCCTGCACGCCCACCAGATCGTGCTGGAGATCCTCGCCGAGACCGGTGTGCTTGGGCTGTTGCTGTGGATTGCCGGCGCGGCGATGGCGCTGCGCGCCTGGATCTACTCTGGGCCTCAAGCGCGTGATCGGGCGCGTCCGGCGGCGCTGGCCTTGGCGGTAACGGTATTCCCGCTCAATACCCATCTGGCGTTCTATTCCGCCTTCTGGGGTGGGCTGACGATATTGCTGGCGGCGCTGTACACCGGAGCCCTGCTGGCCGAGCCAGGCGAGCGCAACAACTGATACGGCGGCCGCTTCAGTCGTAGAAGTGACTGCGGCCTTCGGGCTGGCGCTTGAAGCGGCGGTGGATCCACAGGTACTGGGTGGGGGCTTCGCGCACCATGGCTTCGATGGCGGCGTTGACCTGGGCGGTGTCTGCAACCGCGTCGTCGGTGGGGAAGTCGGGCAGGGGCGGTGCGATCTTCAGCACGTAGCCGCTGCCTTCACGCCGATGGAAAAATGGCACCACAGCGCAACCGGTCATCCGTGCGAACTGATGGGTGGCGGTGATGGTCGAGGCCTGCATGCCAAAGAACGGCACGAACACCGAGTCCTTGCCGCGCATGTCCTGATCCGGCGCATACCAGAGAACGCCGCCTTTTTTCAGATGACGCACGGTGGCGCGGATGTCTTCGTTGGCGAACATCGCACAGGCGTACTTCAGCCGCCCGCTCTTCACCGCCCATTCCATCACCGGGTTGCGGTACTTGCGGTACATGCCGGCCAACGGCACATGATCGCAGAGCAGGCGGCCGCACATTTCCAAAGTCATGAAGTGGCCTGACACCAGCAGCACACCGCGGCCTTCGGCCTGCAGTGCCTTGAGATGCTCCAGTCCTTCCCATTGCACCTGCGGGCGGATCACGTCGATCTTGCCCCACCAGGCGCGGGCAAATTCAAATATCCCAACACCGAGTGCGTCGAAGCTGTCGCGCAGCAGTCGTTGCCGCCAGACCTCGTCTTGCTCCGGGAAGCACAGCTTGAGGTTGACCTCGGCGGCATGACGGCGGCTGCGGGCCAGATGCAGGGCCAGCCAACCAATGCCGCGGCCGAGAGCGCGTTGCAGTGTCCATGGTAGGCGCGCGGCGATGAAGGCGACGCCAAGCCAGGCAAAGGTAGGCCAATGACGTGGTTGCAGCAGCGACGGCCGGGTGGCAGTGGAGGGTGAATCGGACATGTGTCGATTCTAAGCCACACGGGTGACGGCAAGAGCATGGCAGGGTTTGCTGGAGTGGGTGGGGATGTGGAGGCTGGACTGGGGCGGGGCTCTGGAGGCGAAGGCGAACAAGCAAGAGCAAAGGCAAAGGGACCCCTCCTCAATCCTCCCCTGCGCTGCGCGCAAGGGAGGAAGGTAAGCAAAGTCACCCCTCCTCGATCCTCCCCTGCGCTGTGCGCAAGGGAGAAGGCGAAGCGTAGGCAGTGCGACAGCTCGGTTGGCAGCCCTTCGTCTCACGCAGTTCCGGTGTTCTCCCGTATCCTTCGCCGATGCGTAAGGATCCAGTCGAATTTCTGCTGCGCGGCGTCTATTCCGTCGTGCTCTATCTGTTGCTGCCCATCACCGTGTACCACCTGGTGTGGCGCGGGTTCCGCGTGCGCGAGTATTTCCGCCGCTGGGACGAACGTTATGCCTCCTACCCGGAAAGTGGCGGTCAGCCACGGGTGTGGTTGCATGCGGTGTCGGTGGGCGAGGTAAATGCGGCGGCGCCGCTGGTCAATGCTTTGCGTGCGCAGCGTCCGGATATCCGCTGGATCATCACCACCATCACTCCGACTGGTTCGCAGCGGGTGCGCGCGCTGTGGGGCGATGCGGTCGATCATGTGTATCTGCCATATGACGTGCCCGGCAGCGTCAGTCGTTTTCTGGGCCACTTCCAACCCAGTCTGGCGCTGATCCTGGAGACCGAGTTGTGGCCGAACATGTTGTTTGGTTGCCGCGATCGCGGCATTCCGGTGTACATCCTCAATGCCCGCCTGTCGGCGCGTTCGCTGAAGGGCTACCGGGCGTTGAAGGCGCTGGTTGGTCGCGCGCTGCGCACGGTCACCTGTGTGGCGGCGCAGTCGCAGGCCGATGCCGATCGCTTCATCGAGCTGGGGGCGATGCCTGAGCAGGTGCAGGCCTTGGGTAATCTGAAATTCGATATCCATCCGCCGGATCCGACGCAGGTGTTGCAGGCATTTCATCAGCACGTGGCGACGACGCGGCCGATATGGATTGCCGCCAGTACCCATGAAGGTGAAGAACAGGCAGTGATCGAGATCCACGCTCGCTTGTTGAAGCAGCATCCGGATGCCTTGCTGCTGTGGGCGCCGCGTCACCCCGAGCGCTTTGCCAAGGTGGAAGCATTGGCGCGTGAAGCGGGTTGGCGTGTGGCCACGCGCAAGGCACAGCAATGGCCGGGTGCGGATGCGCAGGTATTCGTGATCGACACGCTGGGCGAGTTGATGGCGTTCTATGCCTGCGCGCAGGTAGCGTTTGTCGGTGGCAGTCTGCAGGCCATCGGCGGCCACAATCTGCTGGAGCCGGCTGCGATGGGGACCGCGGCAGTTACAGGCCCGCACCTGCATAATTTCGCCGAAATTTCGCGGCGGATGGATGAGGCTGGTGCTTTGTGCATCTGTGCTGATGCGACCGAAGTGGGTGCAGCCGTGTCGCGGTTGTTGCAGGACGAAGTCGAGCGCGAGCGCATGGTGCAGGCGGGACGTGCACTGGTCGCCAATGGCCGTGGCGCGCTGGAGCATACGATTGCTTTGATCACACCGCAGTTGCCGCCTCCTAGTGAGTCCGCTGCGTAGCTGCTTACCCGGTGCGATGGTGCTGTCGACTGTCTGTGGGAGCGGCGTCAGCCGCGAAGCTGACCTTGCTGAAGCCCTTGGTTCCTGTGCCATCTGATGATGCCCCTGCTTCGCGGCTTACACCGCTCCCACAAGTGACCGGTGCCGGCCGGGATGGCACGGGTATGCACAGTGGGCCAGCGGACTTCCATGCAGAGCCGGGAAGACCTGCATAACGCTGTTTCCAGTGCGCGCTACGCCTGGCTGGGCTACGGTGCCGACGGCAATATTGAAGGCTGCCACTACCGAGGACTTTGTGCCCGGAGTGTTGCCACGTCATGTCCGGAGTCTTTGCCGGATCATGATTTCGCTGCACTTTCGCAGCGATCAAGGAGGATGTGCGATGTCGATGAATGTTTCGCCGAAACTGTTGATCCTTGGTGTCTTGGCTACGGCGTTGGGTGCTTACTCTGCTCCTGCATTGGCTTCCTATGCTCATATAACAGCTTACGGCACAGGAGCAGGCGGCCCTGTCCTGGGCGAACCAAAGCGCAGCCCTTGCGTGTGCCCAGCAGGGTGGGAGCCTGGTCAGCACTTCTGTGTTTATGTCCCATCAATACCTGACGGGGGGATGGGATGTTGGTGTAGGAGGTACGTGTTTCATTTATCCATAAAAAACGGGCCCGAAAGGGCCCGTTTTCTGTAACTGCCTATTACTGCGGATTGCTTTTACAGCTTGGAGCTAGCATCTACTGTCAACAGACGGTTGATGTCCTGGACTTCATTGATTTCCAGATCGCCGATGGCCTGGCTCAACTGCAGGCGGGCCAGCAGGAAGTTGTAGCGCGACTTCGCGTACTCCACCTCGGCAGCGAACAGGGTCTTCTGGTTCTGCACCACGTCCAGCACGGTGCGGGTGCCGACTTCCAAGCCGACCTGCGAGGCGTCATAGGCGCTCTTTGCCGAGACCACGGTCAGGCGACGTGCTTCCACTTCGCTGATGCCGGCGACCAGTGCCTGGTAGGCATTGCGGGTATTGCGGTCGAGGGCACGCTTCTGCTGTTCGAAGGTGTCCTGGGCGATATCGCGACGGGCCAGCGCCTGGCGCACGCCGGACTGGGTCGCGCCACCGGCAAAGATCGGCACGTTCAGGGTCAGACCGATTGAGTTGGTGGTGGCATCAGGGCCCAAGGTGGAACTGCCCACGCCGTCACCCCAGCGTGCGCTCTTGCCCCAGCTGCCGCCCAACGACAGGGTCGGGTAGTGACCGCCGCGCGCGGCAGACACGTTGGACTCCGCTGCGCTGACCTGCAGTTCCTGCGACTTCAGCGCCGGGTTGCGCGAGACCGCATCGGTCACCAGCTGGTCGACGTTGCCACGGTTGGCCGGCACTTCCGGGCGGAAGTCGACCGGCAGGCCGCGTACGTCGCGCACCGGCTGGCCGGTCAATTCGGTCAGTGCCTGGTAAGCGTCTTCCAGCGCGTTGCGGGCAAGGATGGTATCGGCACGCGCCTGATCGTACTGGGCACGGGCTTCATGCACATCGGTGATCGGCGCCAGGCCCACTTCCAGGCGCTTGTCGGCGTAGTCGAACTGCTTCTTGGCAGCGGCTTCGTTGGTCTCGGCAGCGGTCAGTGATTCAATGCCAACCAGTACGTTGAAATAGGTGGTCGCGGTGCGCACCACCAGTTCGTCGTTGGACGACTCGAGGTCGAAATCAGCAGCCTTGCTGACGTCACGCTGCGCGCGCAGGTTGGCGAACTGGCTCCAGTTGAACAGGGTCTGGCTGCCGTTGATGCCGTAGGTGCGGTTCTTGACGGTGCTGCTGCCGCTGATGTTGTCGTTCGAGGTGCGGGTGCGGTTCAAAGAAGCCTCACCGCCGATCTGCGGCAGCAATGCCGCACGTGCCTGCACCTGGCCTTCCTTGTTGATCAGGCGCGTGGATTCAGCCGCAGCCAGCTGCGTATCACCGTTGCGGGCCATCTCGTAGACCTGCAACAGGTCGGCGGCATGGGAAGTCAGCGGAGTGAGGGCGACTGCCAGCGCAAGGGTGAGGGATCGGCGGATCATTGCGGCTTCCTTGGACGGTTTTAGAGTTGGAATTGGGGTGCGGGCGCAGCGCCCTGCAGGTAATCAAGATCGGTTTCGAACAGCGAGGCAACGCTGCCGTCGGCCTGGACCAGCACCGCTTCCATCACCGGCGAGACGCCGCGGATGGCAAACAGACGGCCGCCGGTGCGCAGCAGCTTCAGCAGTTCCACTGGAACGGTTTCTACCGCACCGGTGATGCAGATGGCGTCGAACTGACGCTGGCTCTGCCAATTCAGGCCGTCGGCCACTTCAATGCGGACATTGCTGCCCAGCTTGGCGGTGTCCAGGTTCTGGCGGGCACGCTCGGCCAGCTCCGGCTGGATTTCCAGGCTCAGCACTTCGCGCGCCAGTTCGCCCATGCAGGCGCTCAGGAAGCCGCTGCCGGTGCCGATTTCCAGCACTTCGTCGCTGGGCTGCAGATCCAGCGCTTGCAAGGTACGGCCTTCGATGACCGGCTTCATCATCTTCTGGCCATGACCCAGCGGCAGCTCGATATCGGCATAGGCCAGAGCGCGGTGCGATTCGGCAACGAATGCTTCGCGCGGCAGGCGGGCCAGCACGTCCAGCACGCGGACCTCCAGCACATCCCAGGGCCGGATCTGCTGTTCAACCATCATTTCGCGGACGTGGGAGTAATCGATCGTCATGGGAAGCTCATCATTCCAGCGCAGTGGGCCGGCCATTTTACCGGTTACCAGACACAAAGTACGGGCCCAACATTGCGGCGAGGGCCGCGTTGGACGCAGTGCCGGAAGTCATTCGCACCTCCGGTTCATTCAGCTTGCTGGCGCGGGGCGCAGGCCCGGAGGAAAAAATCAACGCTGGCGGCGATATGCACGTCGGCATTGAGCGGATCCGGGGCGGCGCACAGGCCACACATCATATGCGCATGGACCTCGCCCTTGATCAGGCAGAAGAACTGCCGCGAGGCCAGGGCCAGGTCGTCAATGGCCAGCTGGCCACGGGCAACGCGGGCACCGAGAAATTCGGCCAAGGCGGTCTCGGTACGGGCCGGGCCGGCCTGCCAGAACATCTGCCGCACCCGGTCATCAGTGTCCGGGGTCATCATCATGCGTTGGGTGGCAATGGCCGCATCGCTGCTGATCAGGGCAAAAAACGCGTGGCCGATGCCCAGCAACTGGCTGCGTAGCGGTGCCTCGTTGTCGGTGACAAACAACTCGTCGGGCATCATTTCCATGCACTTGGCCTGGATCGCCTCGCTGAACAAGGTGTCCTTGTCGCCAAAATGGCTGTAGACCGTCAGTTTGGAGACGCTGGCACGGGCGGCGATCTCGTCCATGCTGACGCCGTTGAAACCCTGCTCGATGAACAACTCCTTGGCCGCGTCCAGGATGGCCGCGCGCTTGCCCAGGTCCTTGGGGCGCCCCGGACCGGAGCTGCGTGGAGCCGCTGTCGCGGGCGCTGAGGAGGGTTTTTTCGGAGACATCAGGTAATACTAGACCAGCTGGTTCGATATTTATACTATACCGATGCGTTTAGTAATGGCGGTGAAATCCCGTCCCCTCTCTCCCCTTGCGTCAGCGACCTTATTTATGACCCACCTTCGATGGATTGGCTGTTGCCTGCTGTTGCCCTTGCTTGCTGCCTGCGGCAAGCCTGAAACCGCGCCTGTACATGCTGTACCCGTGTTGGTGGAGCACCCGGCCGGTAATGGCGGGGTGGCGGTCGGCGCCTATCCGGGCGAGGTGCGCGCCCGCGAGGAAACCGCATTGTCCTTCCGGGTCGGCGGCAAGTTGCTGCGACGTGAAGTGGATGCCGGCCAGCGGGTTAGCAAGGGCCAGTTGCTGGCCGAACTCGATGTGGCCGACTACAACCTGCAGGCGCGTGCGGCGCAGGCACAGTTCGCTGCGGCCGAGGCTGATCTGGTGCGTGCCCGCGATGAGCACAAGCGCTACCAGGCGCTGGCCAGCCAGCAGCTGGTCAGCCAATCCGCGCTGGACGCGCAGACTGCGGCATTGAAGGCGGCGCAGGGCCAGGCCGATGCGGCGCGAGCCAATCTCGATGTTGCGCGTAATCAATCCGGCTACGCCCAGCTGCATGCGCCGGAAGGCGGCATGATCGCCAGCCGCGAGGCCGAGGCCGGGCAGGTGGTTGCCGCTGGCCAAACCATTTATACGTTGGCTGCTGATGGCGCGCGCGAGGTTGCCATTGCGCTGCCGGAAAGCACGATCCGCGATTTCAGCGTTGGCCAGGCAGTGCAGGTTGAGTTGTGGAATCAGCCGGGCAAGCCCTTGTCAGGCAGCATCCGCGAGATTGCTGCCGCTGCCGATCCGCAGGCGCGCACCTATGCCGCCCGGGTCAGTCTGGCTGCCGATGCATTGGACGCCGTCGAACTCGGGCAAAGCGCGCGGGTGTTCATCGCCCACGGTAAGGATGGTGTGATGAGCGTGCCGCTGGCGGCGGTGCAGGCCGGCAAGCAGCCGCAGCAGGCCAGCGTCTGGGTGGTGAACCCGGGCGATGGCAAGTTGCAGGCGCGCGCAGTGACGCTGGGTGCTTATGGCCCGGAAAGCGTGCCGGTGTTGCAGGGTTTGAAGGCCGATGATTGGGTGGTTGCCGCCGGCGGACATCTGCTGCGCGAAGGGCAACAGGTGACTGCCGTGGACAGGAGCAACCGCCCGGTGCTTGCGCCCGCCGCTGCATCCGCAAAGAAAGGGGAGTGAGGCGTGAAACGCTTCAATCTCTCCGAATGGGCGCTCGGTAACCGCCCGCTGGTGCTGTTCATGATGATCGCGATGGCGATCATCGGTGCCTGGTCGTACAAGCACCTTGGGCAGTCCGAAGATCCACCGTTCACCTTCAAGGCAATGGTGGTGCAGACCATGTGGCCCGGTGCCACCGCCGAGCAGGTGTCCAAGCAGGTCACCGAGCCGATTGAAAAAGCGTTGATGAACACCGGCGAATTCGAATTCATCCAAGCCTATTCGCGCCCGGGCGAGTCGCAGGTGATCTTCATGGCGCGCGACTCGATGCCGTCCAAGGACGTGCCCGAGCTGTTCTACCAGGTGCGCAAGAAAGTTGGCGACATCCATTCGCAGTTGCCTGCAGAGGTGATCGGGCCGTTCTTCAACGACGAGTTCGGTGACACCTTCGGCAATATCTATGCGCTGACCGGCAAGGGCTTCGACTATGCGCTGATGCGCGACTACGCTGACCGCATCCAGCTGCAGCTGCAGCGCGTGGATGATGTGGGCAAGGTCGATCTGCTCGGTCTGCAGGACGAAAAGGTGTGGATCCAGCTGTCCAACACCAAGCTGGCGACGTTGGGCGTATCGATGCAGCAGGTACAGCAGGCGCTGGCTCAGCAGAATGCGGTCGCCCCGGCCAGCTGGTTCGAAACGCCCACTGATCGCGTGCAGCTGCGTGTAAGCGGCCAGTTCACCTCGGTCGAAGACATCCGCAACTTCCCGATCCAGGCCGGTGATCGCACCGTTCGCCTAGGCGATATCGCTGAAGTGAAGCGCGGCTTCGCCGATCCGGCCTCGGCCAAGATGCGCTTCATGGGCGAGGACGCCATCGGTATTGCCGTGGCGATGAAGAGCGGTGGCGACATCCTCAAGCTTGGCAAGACACTGGACAGCGAGTTCGAGCAGCTGCAGAAGACGCTGCCGGCCGGTATGCAGCTGCGCAAGGTTTCCGATCAGCCGCACGCAGTGAAGGAATCGGTGGGCGAGTTCGTCAAGGTGCTGACCGAGGCAGTGGTGATCGTACTGCTGGTGAGCTTCTTCTCGCTGGGTTGGCGCACCGGTCTGGTAGTGGCGGTGTCGATCCCGCTGGTGCTGGCGATGACCTTCTTCGTCATGCATCAATTCGACATCGGTCTGCACAAGATCTCGCTGGGCGCCTTGGTGCTTGCGCTGGGTCTATTGGTGGACGACGCGATCATCGCGGTGGAAATGATGGCCACCAAGATGGAGCAGGGTTACGACCGTCTGCGTGCGGCCAGCTTTGCCTGGACATCCACCGCTTTCCCGATGTTGACCGGCACCTTGATCACCGCGGCCGGCTTCCTGCCGATTGCCACGGCTGCATCCAGCACCGGTGAATACACACGTTCCCTGTTCCAGGTGGTGACCATCGCGCTGGTGGTGTCGTGGATCGCCGCGGTGCTGTTCATTCCGTACCTGGGCGACAAGATGCTGCCGGACCTGCACAACCCGCAGCCGCCCAAGCCGGGCAGCATCGCCGGGCGATGGCACGCCATGCGCCTGCGTTGGGCTGATCGCAATCCGGCCGTGGCCAACCTGATCAAGCCGAAGGAACTGGCGCACGACCATGACCCTTACAAGAGCGCGTTCTACCAGCGCTTCCGGGTGTTCCTGGACGCCTGCCTGCGTCGTCGCTGGCTGGTGATCCTGGCCACCGCCGGGCTGTTCGTGTTCTCGCTGGCGATCTTCCGTTTCGTACCGCAGCAGTTCTTCCCGGATTCGACCCGGCCCGAGCTGATGGTGGATATCGAACTGGCCGAAGGCGCGTCGCTGACCGCCACCCAGGCACAGGCGCAGAAGTTCGAGGCGCTGATCAAGGGGCACAAGGGCGTGGCCAACTTCGTCGGTTATGTCGGCAATGGTTCGCCGCGTTTCTACCTGCCGTTGGACCAGCAGTTGCCGGCCACCAACTTCGCCCAGTACGTGGTGCTGGCCGAGGACACCAAGGCGCGTGAGGAACTGCGTGATTGGCTGTTGAAGGAGGTCGTGCCGAAGTTCGGTGACGTGCAGCTGCGTGTGACCCGCCTTGAGAACGGCCCGCCGGTTGGCTACCCGGTGCAGTTCCGTATTTCCGGCGAGCATATCGAGCGCGTGCAGGCGATCGCCGCGCAGGTGGCGGAAAAGGTGCGGCAGAACCCGCATACCACCAACGTCAACCTCAATTGGAGCGAGCCGAGCAAGGTGGTGCGCCTGGTCGTGGACCAGGACCGTGCCCGCGTACTGGGTGTGAGCAGTGCGCAGATCGCGCAGTTCCTGACCAGCTCGCTGTCGGGCATGAGCGTGAGCACCTACCGCGAAGGCAATCGCCAGATCGGTATGTTGCTGCGTGGCCCGGATGACGAGCGTGCGCGCCTGGACATGCTGGGCAGCCTGTCCATCCCGACTGCCAGCGGTAAACCGGTGTCGCTGTCGCAGGTGGCCAAGCTGGAATATGCCTTTGAAGACGGCATCATCTGGCACCGCGACCGCCTGCCGACCGTCACCGTGCGCGCCGACATTGGCGACAGCATGCTGCCGGTAGGCGTGGTCGAGCAGATCGTGCCGACCCTGAGCGATATCCGCGACGCCCTGCCCAGTGGCTACCTGCTGGAAACCGGCGGCACGGTGGAGGACTCGGCGCGTGGCCAGAATTCGATCAAGGCCGGCATGCCGCTGTTCCTGGTGGTGGTGGCGACGCTGCTGATGGTGCAGCTGCGCAGTTTCTCGCGGGCGGCGATGGTGTTCATCACCGCACCGCTGGGCATCATCGGTGCAACCTGGTTCCTGCTGCTGTTCCAGGCCCCGTTCGGCTTCGTGGCGATGCTGGGCACGATTGCCCTGGCCGGCATGATCATGCGCAACTCGGTGATCCTGATCGACCAGATCCAGCAGGATATCGACGCCGGCCACGATCGTTGGCACGCAATCATCGATGCAACCGTGCGCCGCTTCCGGCCGATCGTGCTGACCGCGCTGGCGGCGGTGCTGGCGATGATCCCGTTGTCGCGCAGTGCCTTCTACGGCTCGATGGCGATCTCGATCATGGGCGGGTTGATCGTCGGCACGGTGCTGACCCTGGTGTTCCTGCCGGCGCTGTATGCGGCCTGGTTCCGGGTGCGCCCGGACGAGGCCAGTCACTGAAGGCTGGCCTTGGGTGATCCGTCGTCGCTGCGCTTGACGAGAAGCCGGTCGTAAGGCCAGCCGTAAGATTCGACGACGGATTTCACGGTTGAGATGGTAAATTGTCGCGTCGGCGGGGGAGCCGACGCGACCTGCGGAGGCGGGTTTGTACAGACGCCAGAGGATTACTGACGCCACAGCTGCATGGTTTGCAGGCCGAAACCGGCTGGCGGCGGGGTTGTGTGCGCTGCTCGTAACAACGCTGCTATGGGCCTTGACCCTGCCGCTGGCACAGGCCTCGCGGCATACCGTGGCCGGCTGGGGCATGGAGCAGGGCTTGCCGCACAACCTGGTGCAGTCGGTGGCACAGGGCAGTGACGGCTTCATCTGGCTGGGCACCTGGGAAGGCGTGGTCCGCTTCAACGGCCGCAGCTTCACCGTATTTGATCGGCAGAACACACCGGGCGTGGAGCTGTCCGGTGTGCTGAGCATCCTGCCCGAAGCCGATGGCGCGGTGCTGTTCGGGACCATTTCCGACGGCGTCTATCGCTACCACCGCGGGCGTTGGGAGGCCTTGGGCGGTGCCGATGCCCGTCATCTATCGGTTACCGCGCTGCTGCGGGATCCGTCTGGCGATCTGTGGATTGCTGCCAAGGACAGGCTGCTGCGCTTGCTGTCGTCCGGGCAGCTGCTCGATGCCGGCGCTACGCTGGGTCTGCCCGAAGTTCCGGTCACCGCGCTGCGCCTGACGGCCGACGGCGCGGTGCTGGTGGCTACCGAAAAAGGTGTCTACCAGTTGCAGCAGGGACGCTTGGTGCCATGGAACGATACTGCTGGTTGGGTGGTGCGTGACCTGGTCGATGATGGCAACGATGGTTGGGTGGTTGCTGCCGACGACGGTGTTCATTGGCTGCATGGTGATGGTCAACGGCAGCATCTGCTGCCTGGCGAACGCGTGGATGCGGTGCGGCGTGACGCCAAAGGCGCGTTGTGGCTGAGTCTGTCAGCTGGCCGTTTGGTGCGTTTGGCAGGAGGCAAGACCGAGCGGATCGGGGTTCCCGGGCAGGTGAGCCCGGCCTTGTTGATCGACCGCGAAGGTCTGGTCTGGGCAGGCAGCACCGATGGCTTGTTCCGCATCGATGAGGGCGCCGCGCGCGGCCTGACCACTGAAGACGGCTTGGGATCGGACTATGTGCGGGCACTGATTCAGTCCGACAACGGCGATGTCTGGATCGGGCATTCCGAAGGCCTGAACCGAATGCGCGGTGATGCAATCAGCGCGGTGCGATTGTTGCCTGGCACTGGCCGCGACGCATCGGTGCTGGCCTTGGCTGAGCGAGGCCCGGGCGTGTGGGCAGGCACCTACAACCAGGGCGTGCTCGGCCTGGATGTGGCCGGTCGGGTCGTGCAACGGATCAGCTTGCCCGGCACCGTGCAGCCATTGATCCGCAGTCTGTTGAGCGAAAGCGATGGCGGTCTGTGGATAGGCAGCTCGGAGGGGCTGTTCCATTCCCAGCAGGGCAAGCTGCATCACTACGGGCTGGAGGAAGGTCTGCCGGGGCTGGCAGTGCACGCGCTGTACCGCGACGCTGCCGGGGTACTCTGGATAGGTACCAACGGCGGTATGGCGGGGCTGGGCAAGGACGGCAAGCTGCAGACGTGGTCGCCCGATGTCGGTTTCCCAGCGCGCTATGTTTTCGATTTCCTTGGCGACGACAATGGTGACCTGTGGATCGCCAGCGACCACGGATTACTGCGCAAGCGTGGTTTGGACATCATTGCCTTCGATCACCGCAACGGGCTGCCGCGCGACAAGGTATTCCGGGTGATCGATGATGGCGCCGGTCATCTGTGGCTGCCCAGCAATCAAGGTGTGTTCCGGCTTGATCGCAGTGACTTGATTGCGGTGGCGGCCGGCGCACGTACGCATCTTGCCGTGCAGGTACTGGACCATACCGATGGCATGCCCAGCAGTCAGGGCAATGGCGCCTCGTCCCCTGCAGGATGGCTCACGCGCGAAGGCGAATTGTTGTTCCCGACCGGCGGTGGCTTGGCGGTGATCGATCCGCAGCGGGTCGATGGCAATACGCGCTTCCGCAAGTTTCCGGTGGCCATCGAGAATGTGGTCATCGATGGTGATCCACAGCCGCTACGCAGTGCATATTTCCTGCCCGCCGGCGTGGATCGCATTGCTGTGGCCTACGCCGGCTTGGGCTTCCGCGCGCCGGACAAGATGCGTTACCGCTATCGACTGGAAGGTTTTGATGCCGATTGGGTGGATGCGGGTAGTCGTATCGAAGCGATCTATACCAATCTGCCGCCAGGAAAGTATCGGTTGCGTATCCAGGCGATGTCATTGCCGTTGGATTGGGAAAATACCAATCGTGGCGGCGAAGCATTATTGGACCTGGAGATCGCTGCGCCGCTATGGCAACGCCCGTGGGTACGCTGGTTGAGTGCTGTTGCCGTACTCGGCCTGATTCTGCTGCTGGCAGGTTGGCGTGCGGCAAGCTACCGGCGCGGGCAGCAGCGTCTGAGTAGCGAGATCGCCGCACGCACCCAGGAATTGAGCGAGAAGAACCGGGCGCTGGAACAGGCCGACTCCGAACGTGCAAGTCTATTGCAGCGTCTGGAGCATCAGGCGATGCACGATCCACTCACCGGCCTGCCCAATCGGCGTGCCGGCGACGCCTATCTGCAGCAGGCGCTGCAGCGCGCCAGTGCCGAGGGCACGCCATTGAACGTGGCGCTGGTGGACGTGGATCACTTCAAGCAGATCAACGACCGCTACGGCCATGATGCCGGCGATCAGGTGCTGCGCGACATTGCCAGTCTGTTGCAGCTACGGCTTGGCAAGGAGCAGTTCGTGGCGCGGCATGGCGGTGAGGAGTTCCTGGTGGTGATACACGGCATATCGCTGCAGGAGGCGGTGGCGGTGTTGCAGGAACTGCGGACCCGCCTTGCACGGCTGCGCTTCGAGGACGTGGATGCCGAGGTCAGCGTCACCGTCAGTATCGGTGTAGCAGCTTTGGGGCCAGGTCAGGCTGACGGGCGCACCTTGTTGGCGGCGGCTGACCGGCAGCTCTATCGAGCCAAACGCGAAGGCCGTAATCGAGTGCTGTCGTAACGACGGCGCCCGCAGGCGCCGTCAGTTTCGATTCTTGCGCAGGCTGGATGACTCAGTACAGGCCCTGCGCCAACATGGCGTCGGCGACCTTGACGAAGCCGGCGATGTTGGCGCCGTCCACGTAGTTGACGCTGCCATCGGCACGTACGCCGTGCTGCACGCAGTTGGCGTGGATCTCTTTCATGATCACATGCAGGCGTTCGTCGACATCGGCATGGCGCCATGACAGGCGCAAAGCGTTCTGGCTCATTTCCAGACCCGAAGTGGCCACGCCACCGGCATTGCTGGCCTTGCCTGGCGCGTACAGGGTGCCGGCCTGCAGGAACACATCCACTGCTTCCAGCGTCGACGGCATGTTGGCGCCTTCGGCAACGCACAGCACGCCGTTGTGGACCAGGGTGCGTGCGTCGGCTTCGTCCAGCTCGTTCTGGGTGGCGCAGGGCAGGGCGATATCGGCCGGGATATGCCAGGGGCGACGGTCGGCGAGGAACTCGAAACGGGCATCGTCGGCCAGCTCCGACAGGCGGCCGCGACGTTCGTTCTTCAGTGTCATCACTTCCTGCAGGGCTTGTTCGTCGAAGCCATCGCGTGCGTACAGGGTGCCGCCGGAGTCGGAGAAGGTCAGCACCTTCGCTCCGAGTTCGCTGGCCTTGATTGCCGCGTACTGGGCGACGTTGCCGGAGCCTGATACCAGCACCTTGGCACCGTGGGTCTGGCGCTTGGCGTGGTGCAGCATCTGCTCGACGAAGTAGACCGTGCCGAAGCCGGTAGCCTCCGGTCGCATCAGGCTGCCGCCAAACGCCAGGCCCTTGCCGGTGAACACGCTGGAGGCGTCGTTGCTGAGCTTCTTCATCATGCCGGCCATGAAGCCGACCTCACGTGCGCCAACGCCGATGTCACCGGCCGGCACATCTGTATCGGGACCAAGGTGGCGATACAACTCCAACATCAAGGCCTGGCAGAAGCGCATCACTTCGCCATCGCTCTTGCCCTTGGGGTCGAAGTCCGAGCCGCCCTTGCCGCCGCCCATCGGCAGGGTGGTCAGCGCGTTTTTGAAGGTCTGCTCGAAGGCCAGGAACTTGAGGATGGACAGGTTCACCGATGGGTGGAAACGCATGCCGCCCTTGAATGGACCAATCGCCGAGCTGTGCTGCACACGCCAGGCGCGATTGACGTGGGTTTGGCCCTTGTCATCGGCCCAGGCGACGCGGAACTGGATGACCCGCTCCGGCTCGACCAGACGTTCCAGCAACCCATATTGCGTGTACTTCGGGTTCTGCTGCAGGAATGGCCACAGGCTGTGTGCCACTTCCTTTACCGCCTGCAGGAACTCGGATTGGTTGGGGTCGCGCTTGGCCACATAGGCCAGGAAGTCGTCGGGGGTGCGGTAGTTCAAAGTCATTCCTTTGTTGGTGCGGGACTTGAAGTGACAGGTCCAATGAAGAAACGGCGTGGTATCCACCTGGCGGGAACAGCCCGCGAAAAAAAGACGCGGCCAAAGGCCGCGTCCGGTTACATCAGTTCAACTGCGCAAGTACGGCTTGGCCGGCTTGCTGGGTATTGAGCGCCTGTCCCTGCGCGGCGAGGTCGGCGGTGAAGTGACCGCCGTCGAGTGCGGCGCTCACCGCTTGTTCGATCGCGGCGGCTTCCGCCTCCAGCCCCAACGAATGGCGTAGCAGCATCGCCGCGCTGAGGATGGTGGCATAGGGATTGGCGATGCCCTTGCCGGCGATATCCGGGGCCGAGCCGTGGATCGGCTCGTAGATGCCGACCTTGCCTTGTTCGCCCAACGAGGCGGAAGGCAGCAGGCCCAGTGAACCGGCCAGCATCGAGGCCTCATCGGTGAGGATGTCGCCGAACATGTTCTCGGTGACGATCACATCGTAGACGCGCGGCTTGGCGATCAGATGCATGGCCATGGAATCGACCAGCTGGTGCTCCAGTTCCACATCCGGGAATTCTTCGCGGCCAATGCGTGCGGCGATGTCACGCCACAGGCGCGAGGTTTCCAGCACATTGGCCTTGTCCACCGAGGTGAGCTTGCCGCGACGCTGTTGGGCCAGACGGAAGGCACTACGCAGTACGCGCTCGATCTCGACCACGGTGTAGCGGCACAGGTCGCTGGCGCTGTCGGCATCGCGACTCTTGTCGCCGAAGTAGATGCCGCCGGTCAGTTCGCGCACCACCACGAAGTCCACGTCCTTGAGCAGTTCGGGCTTGATCGGTGAGGCATTGAGCGCGGCCGGGTGGGTGCGCACCGGACGCAGGTTGGCGTACAGGCCCAGTGCCTTGCGGATCGCCAGCAGGCCTTGCTCCGGGCGCACCTTGGCGTTCGGGTCAGACCACTTCGGGCCACCGACGGCGCCGAGCAGGACCGCATCGGCCTTGCTGCAGGCGTCCAGGGTGGCAGCCGGCAGCGGCTCGCCGTGGTTGTCGATGGCGATGCCACCGATGTCGTGTTCGCTGAAGCTGAAGCTATGGCCGAAACGGGCTGCGATGGCCTTGAGCACGTCGACGGCGACGGCGGTGATTTCTGGACCGATGCCGTCACCCGGCAGTACGACGATGTTGGCTTGCATGTAGGGGTTCCGGTTGCTGTTTGTTTTGTTTGAAGCCCCTCTCCCTGCGGGAGAGGGGTTGGGGTGAGGGTAGGGAGCTACGGTGCACTACTTAACTGCGTGGCTTCGCCCCTACCCTCATCCGCCCCTTCAGGGCACCTTCTCCCGGAGGGAGAAGGATTGAAGCATCACGCTGCGCGCGCAGCCTCATACCGCTCGATCTCATCGACCCGGCCCAACAGCCAGCCCAGTTGATCCACGCCCTCCAGCAGGCAGGTCTGCGAGAAACCATCCAGCGGGAAGCTATAGGTCTTGCCGCTGGAAGTACGCAGCTCGCGCGCCGCCACATCCACGGTCAGCTCGTCGTCCGGGTTCTGCATCAGCGCCTGCACATCGGCTTCGTCCAGCACGATCGGCAGCAGGCCGTTCTTCAGCGAGTTGTTGCGGAAGATGTCGGCGATCTCGCTGCTGACGATTGCCTGCAGGCCCAGATCGGTCAGCGCCCACGGCGCATGTTCGCGCGAGGAGCCACAGCCGAAATTGCGTCCGGCCAACAGGATGGCGCGGCCCTGGTTATGCGGCTGGTTGAAGGCGAATTCGGCATTCGGCGCGCCATCGGCCTGCCAGCGCCAGTCATTGAAGGCGTTCTTGCCCAGGCCAGCACGCTCGGTGGTGGACAGGAAGCGCGCCGGAATGATCTGGTCAGTGTCGATATTGGTCTGGCGCAGCACCACGCTGCGCGAGGTGATCGTGGTCAGTGCGGCCATCACGCCACCTCCTTGGCAAACAGATCGCGGGTATCGGCGACGCGGCCATTCACCGCCGCCCACGCCGCGCTCATCGGCGAGGCCAGCAAGGTGCGCGAGCCCGGCCCTTGGCGGCCTTCGAAATTGCGATTGCTGGTGCTGACCGCCAACTGGCCCGGTGCAACCAGGTCGCCGTTCATGGCGATGCACATCGAGCAGCCCGGTTCGCGCCATTCGGCGCCGGCGGCACGCACGATCTCGTGGATGCCTTCGGCCTCGGCATCGCGCTTGACGATTTCCGAACCCGGCACCACCAGCATGCGCACGCCAGCGGCGACGCGACGGCCGCGCAGCACCTGTGCCACTTCGCGCATGTCGCTCAAGCGGCCATTGGTGCAGGAGCCGACAAACACCACGTCCACCGGCGTGCCGATCAAGCTGTGGCCTGCTTCGAACTTCATGTAGTCCAGGCCCTTCTGCGCGGCGGCGTCATTGGCGGCCGGAATCGGCGCATCAACCGCAATCGCGGTGCCCGGGTGCGTGCCCCAGGTCAGGGTCGGGCGGATGTCGGCGGCATCGATCTGCACTTCCACATCGAAGCGTGCGCCTTCGTCGCTGTTCAACGACGACCAATACGCCACGGCCTTGTCGAAGTCGGCGCCCTTGGGGCCGCGCGGGGTCTTGGCGACCCAGTCGAAGGTGATCTGGTCCGGTGCCACCATGCCGGCGCGGGCGCCGGCTTCGATCGACATGTTGCACAAGGTCATGCGTTGTTCCATGTCCATCGCGCGGATCGCAGAACCACGGAATTCCAGCACGTGGCCGGTGCCGCCGTTGACGCCGATCACGCCGATGATGTGCAGCACAACATCCTTGGCACCCACGCCCGGCGCAACCGCGCCATCGACGGTGATCGCCATGGTCTTGGCTTTGCGTTGCAGCAGGCACTGCGTGGCCAGCACATGGCCGACTTCGCTGGTGCCGATGCCGAACGCCAGTGACCCAAACGCGCCATGCGTGGAGGTGTGGCTGTCACCGCAGACGATGGTCATGCCCGGCTGGGTGAAACCCTGCTCCGGGGCGATGACGTGGACGATGCCGCGGTTGGCCGAGGACAGGTCGAACAGCTCGATGCCGTACTCGGCGCAGTTCCTGGCCAGGGTTTCGACCTGCGCTTCGGAGGCTTTGCTGGCATACGGCAGCTTGCCATCCGGACCGGCCGGCAGGGTCGGCGTGGAGTGATCCATCGTCGCCTTGGTGCGGTCGGTGCGGCGCGGCTTGATGCCGCGCTCGCGCAGCTCGGTGAAGGCCTGCGGCGAGGTGACTTCGTGGATCAGGTGCAGGTCGACGTACAGCACGGCCGGCGCGCTGTCGCTTTCGGGAACGACAACGTGGGCGTCCCACAGTTTGTCGTACAGGGTTTTGGGTGCGGAGCTCATTGGTTCGTTCCGTTGCCTATGTTCTGCCGTCGCGCTCAGGCGCTGACGGCTTCCTCGGTGGTGCTGCTTTCGCGCTGGCGCAGCAGGCGGTTGGTGACATCCAGCCAGGCAAGCGCGCTGGCTTCGATGATGTCACGGCTGGTGCCGGTGCCCTCGAGGATCTCGCCTTCGTGACGCACGCTCAGGTTGGCTTCGCCGCGCGCATCGGCGCCGATGCCGACGCTGTGCACGTGGTAGCTGTCCAGGGTCAGCTGCACGCCGGTGGCCGCAGACAATGCCGAGAACAAGGCATCGACCGGGCCGTCGCCCTGCGCGGTTTCGGCGACGCGGTTGCCTTCCGGATCGGACAGTTCGACCAGCGCATTGGCGCGGCTGCCGACGTCGCTGATTGTCATCGAGGCCAGGCGGTAGCCGTCGCTGCTGGAGGTTCCCTGCATCAGGGTCTGCAGGTCGGCGTCGGTGACCACGCGCTGCTGTTCGCACAGCGCCTTGAACTGCTCGAAGATCAGCTTCAGCTCTTCCTCTTCCAACCAATAGCCCAGCGCACGCAGGCGTGCTTCGACCGCGGCGCGGCCGCTGTGGCGGCCCAGCACCATCTGCGAGGACTCCCAGCCCACGTCTTCCGGACGCATGATTTCGTAGGTGTTGCGGTTGCGCAGCATGCCGTGCTGATGGATGCCGGATTCATGGGCGAAGGCATTGGCGCCGACGATGGCCTTGTTGCGCTGGACCGGCATGCCGACCAGGCGCTGCAGCAGCTGCGAGGTAGGAACGATGCGCTGGGTGTCGAAGCCGGTGTCGAAGTTGTAGAAGGCGTTGCGCACCTTCAGCACCATCGCGATTTCTTCCAGCGCGCAGTTGCCGGCGCGCTCGCCGATGCCATTGATCGAGCCTTCCACCTGACGCGCACCGCCCTCGATGGCGGCCAGCGAGTTGGCCACGGCCAGGCCCAGATCGTTATGGCAGTGGGTGCTGAAGATGACCTTGTCGGCACCGGCGGCATTGCCGATCACGTGCTGGAACATCGCGCGGATTTCTTCCGGCGTGGTGAAACCAACGGTGTCGGGCAGGTTGATGGTGCGCGCACCGGCAGCGATGGCGACCTGGGTGACTTCGGTCAGGAAGTCCAGTTCGGTGCGGGTAGCGTCTTCGGCGGAGAACTCGATGTCATCCAGATAGCCGCGCGCCATGCTCACATGCTTGTGCACCGATTCCAGCACCTGCTCCTTGCTCATGCGCAGCTTGTGCTCACGATGCAGGGGGCTGGTGGACAGGAAAACGTGCAGGCGCGGGCGCGCTGCGGCTTCCAATGACTTGAGTGAGGTTTCAATATCGCCGGCCAGGCAGCGCGACAGCACTGCCAGGACCGGCTGTCGTACCTCGCGGCCGATCAGGGCCATGGCTTCGCGGTCGGACTGCGAACTTGCGGGGAAACCGGTCTCGATCACGTCCACGCCGAGTTCCGCCAGCGCCCTTGCCATCACCAGCTTCTGTGGTGGGGTCATGCTGCAGCCGGGTGATTGCTCACCGTCACGCAGGGTCGTGTCGAAGATGGTAATTCGCGGGGTGTTGTTGGTTGGAGTATTCACCAGAGGGTCTCCTCGACTGCGGCGGTAACGGAAATTTTGGGGGATTCGGATTTGGAACTGCGCTGTGTCGATGCAACGACACGGCTTCTAAGTCGTTCGGCGTTACGCCGTCGAGGTTTGCGTGGTGGGCTGGGGCGTACTTCAGACAACAAGGTCGACAATACCGTGGCATCGATGTTGCCGCCGGATACCACCGCACACTTACGCTTGCCGGAAACGCGGCGGCCTGCGGCCAGCGCCAGTGCGCCAGCACCTTCGGCGATGACGTGTTCTTCCAGCGCCAGCCGCACCAGGGTTTCGCGCAGCTCGGCTTCGCGCACGATGACCACGTCGTCGAGCAGGCTGGCGCACAGGCGACGAGTAAGGAAGCCTGGAATCTTGACCTTGACGCCATCGGCCAGGGTTGGCACAGGATCAACTTCGCGCACATCGCCTTTGATCGCGCGTGCCATCGAGTCCACGCCTTCAACCTGCGCGCCGATGATGCGTACGCCTTGGGACTTCAGGGCCAGGGCGACGCCGGAGGCCAGGCCACCGCCGCCGATCGGCACGATCACCACGTCCGGTGCATGCGGTGCCAGCTCGATGCCCAGCGTGCCCTGCCCGGCGATCACGTCGGGGTCGTCGAAGGCGGACAGGAAACGGTAGCCGTTCTGTTCTGCCAGCTCACGGGCGAAGGCGAAGGCTTCGTCGTAGCTGTTGCCGTGCTGGCGCACGGTGGCGCCCCAATGCTGGACGCCGGCAATCTTGGTGGCCGGTGCGCCATGCGGCATCACCGTGATCGCCTGCACGCCCAAGCGGTGCGAGGCCCAGGCCACGCCTTGGGCGTGGTTGCCGGCCGAGGCGCAGATCACCGGGCGCTCGTCACCGCGCTCCAGTGCAGCCAGCATCGCGTTCAAGGCACCACGCACCTTGTAGGAGCCGGTGCGCTGCAGGTTTTCGAGCTTGAGCCAGGTGCCGAAGCGTTCGGCGTAATGCAGCGGGGTAGGCGGCAAAAAACGGCGCAGGCGTGCCTGCGCGGCCAATACGTCGGCAACGCTGACGTTCAACGCGTCAGCGGGTGTTGCAACTGCGACGGCGCGGCCACGGTCAGGCATTTTTCTGCCGGGAATCGGGAGCCGGGAATCGAGAATGGAGGAGTACCGAGGGGCATTGAAGAAGACGCCTCCGTTGTGCACGCAGAGCTGCCGCTCGCTGGAACCTGCTATTCCCTACTCCCCATTCCCCATTCCCGCGGCGTACGTTCATACGCTGGCACCTGCTACCGGCACCAGCCGCACGGACTCGCAGTCGTAGACCTTCTGCAGCTGGTGGCACAGGGTTTCCGGCGGGCGCGTGCCATGGATGTCCATCTGCACGTGCCAGCGGCCGGCATCGTCGGCATTGCGGTTGCCGGCGATGTTGCTGAAGGCGAAGCCGCGCCGTTCGACCATGCCGATCACGCGCACCAGCGCGCCTTCGGCAGGCTTCAGCACCAGGTCAAGCCGGTATTGCATTGGAACTCTCCTGCGCTGCCTTGGCATGGGCTGGGTTGCTGTCCAGCATGGTGCTGTTGGCGTTGTTGGGCGGCACCAGCGGCCACACGTTGGCGCGTGCATCAATGGACACATGCAGCAGCATCGGGCCGCTGCAATCGAACAGCTCGGCCAGACCGTCTTCCACATCATTGCGGTCGACGATGCGCTTGGCCTTGATACCGAATACCTGCGCCAAGGCAACGAAGTCCGGGTTGTCGGACAGGTCGATCTCGCTGTAGCGCTCGGCGTGGAACAGCTCCTGCCACTGCCGGACCATGCCCAGCGAGGAGTTGTCCAGCAGCACGATCTTGATCGGCAGCTTGCAGCGGGCGATGGTCACCAGCTCCTGCACGTTCATCATGAAGCTGCCATCACCGGAGACCAGCACCACGGTGCGATCGGGACAGGCGAACTGCGCGCCCATCGCTGCCGGCAGGCCGAAGCCCATCGTACCCAGCGCGCCGGAGGTCAGGTGGTTGCGCGGGTGGTTGAAGCGGCAGTGCTGGGCAACCCACATCTGGTGTTGGCCGACGTCGCAGGCAATGACGGTGTCCGCCGGGGCCACTTCGCTCAGTCGCTTCAGCAGGCGCGGGGCGTAGATCTGCTCGCCCGGTGCATCGTAGCGGGCGCTGAACTTCTCGCGGTTGGCGGCACAGCGGGCACGCCAGGTATTGCAGTTGGCGCGCTCGCCGGTCAACGCCAACAGGCCGTCGCGGACATTGCCGGGCAGCGAGATGTCCGCGCCGCGTAGCTTGGAGATTTCATAGATGTCGGCATCCAGGTGGATGACGCGGGCAAACGGAGCGAACTCGGCCAGTTTGCCGGTGGCACGGTCGTCGAAGCGCGCGCCGACCACGATCAGCAGGTCCGAATCCTGCACCGCCATGTTGGCGGCGCGGGTGCCGTGCATGCCCAGCATGCCCAGGTATTGCGGGTGGTTGGCGGGCAGCGCGCCCAAGCCACGCAGGGTCAGCACGGTGGGGATGCCGGTGGCTTCGACGAACTGGCGGAACTCGCCGACCGCATCGCCCAGGGCGATGCCGCCGCCGCCGTAGATCACCGGCTTTTCGGCCTGTGCGATTGCCGCCAGTGCCTCGGCCAGTGCCTCGGCCGCGGGTGCCGGAATCGGGTCGACCGAGGCCGGCACGTGATCGGGCAGATGTGCGGCATTGGCCAGCTGCACGTCCTTGGGCAGGTCGATCAGCACCGGACCGGGCCGCCCTTCGCGGGCGACACGGAAGGCTTCAGCAACCACGTTCGGTAGCTCGTCGACGCTGCGCACCAACCAGCTGTGCTTGACGATCGGCAAGGTCATGCCGAACACATCCAGTTCCTGGAACGCATCGGTACCCAAAAGCGGCGTACCAACCTGGCCGGTCAGGCACACCATCGGTACCGAGTCGAGCATGGCGTCGGCAATGCCGGTGACCAGGTTGGACGCACCCGGGCCGGAAGTGGCCACGCATACGCCTACCTTGCCGCTTGCGCGGGCATAGCCATTGGCGGCGAGCGCCGCGCCCTGCTCGTGTCGTACCAGGATGTGCTTGAGGCTGGAGTCCACCAATGCGTCGTAGAACGGCATGATGGTGCCGCCCGGGTAACCGAACAGCGTTTGCACGCCTTCGGCTTCCAGAGCCTGCGTCAGCCAGCGTGCGCCGTTACGGGGCGCACCGGGGGTGGAAGTGTTCATGCAGCGACCTTTGCCTGTTGCGGGTGGGGGACCGCGGATTACGCAGTCTGACCTTGCAGCCAAACCATCTTGGCGCGCAGTTCCTTGCCAACCTTTTCAATCGGGTGTTCCTTGTCGGCCTGCTGGAACTTCTTGTAGTTCGGCAGACCGGCTTCGTACTCGGCTTCCCAGTTCTTGGTGAAGGTGCCGTTCTGGATGTCGGTCAGCACGTCCTTCATGCGTGCCTTCACCGAGGCATCGATGACGCGCGGGCCGCTGACGAAATCGCCGTACTGCGCGGTCTCGGAGATGAACTCCAGCATGCGGGTGATGCCACCTTCGTAGAACAGGTCGACGATCAGCTTCAGTTCGTGCAGCACTTCGTAGTAAGCAATTTCCGGCTGGTAACCGGCTTCCACCAGCGTCTCGAAGCCAGCCTGGACCAGCGAGGAAGCGCCACCGCACAGCACGGCCTGCTCGCCGAACAGATCGGTTTCGGTCTCTTCCTTGAAGGTGGTCTTGATGATGTTGGCGCGGGCGCCGCCCAGGCCAGCCGCATAGGCCAGTGCGAACTGCTCGGCCTTGCCGCTCTTGTCCTGGTAGACCGCGTAGATGCACGGCACGCCGCGACCGATTTCATACTCGCGACGTACCAGTGCGCCCGGGCCCTTGGGTGCAACCAGCACCACGTCCAGATCCGCGCGCGGCTCGATCATGCCGAAATGCACGTTCAGGCCGTGTGCGAACAGCAGGCAGGCGCCTTGCTTCATGTTCGGTGCCAGCACCTCGTTGTACAGCTTCTTCTGCACCATGTCCGGGGTCAGCACGGCGACCAGGTCGGCGTCCTTGACCGCTTCGGCCGGGCTCTTGACGGTGAAGCCATCGGCCTGCGCCTTGACTTCGGTGGGGCCGCCGGCGCGCAGGCCGACAACTACGTCGAAGCCGGATTCACGCAGGTTCATGGCATGGGCGCGGCCCTGGCTGCCGTAACCGACGACGGCGATTTTGATCTGGGGCAGTTCGTTGGTGCTCATGGTGCTTGGTTTCCTTGCAATGAAGAGAGTCAGGCAGAAATAAAAACGGCCGTTGCGTCAGGACGCAGCGGCCGGGGCGGGCGGGGCAGACACCATGCAGGTCGCAGCGCTGCGGCAGGCGGCGTTGGCGGTGTGTTTGTTGGAGGTGTCTGGGGTCGGGTACATGGTTTCAGATGAAATAGAAGCTGGAAACGAAAAACCCCGCGCCGGGGCCGGTGCGGGGTCTTTGTTCGAATCTGGCATTTTCTGCTACGCGCCAGCTCGTCCCGCCCCTGTAGGTTCGGTAATAAGTACGAGTACAAGCAGCGACGCCGCGGCGTGAGCCGGGGTCGAAAGCGTGTTGGCGGTGGTGTTGTGGCGTTGCAGCATTAGTCGAGATAACCACCGCAGGCAGGTGCGTGTCAACGCTTGCAGGTGTGATTTTCTGGATTCGGTGCGTAAGCCCCGTCGTGGCGGCATGGTTGCGGCTGAAACCTACAGGTTCAATCAACGGCGGAGGCTGGATTGCGCGGATTCGGGCCAATCCGGGGGGCTTGGATTGGCGCGGGAGAAAAATATTGCCCGGTGGTGATTGGATTGCGCCGCTTTTGCCGGTTTAGGAAGTAAGAGGCTCTTTTCTGGGCCTGCCGGAGGAAGGAAGCCATGATGCAGTTAACAGGACAGGACATCACGTGTGCAGGCGCACACCGCTGTGACGGAGCCAGTGGCGAGCCGACGACAGGTCTGGTGCAGCTGATGGGCCAAGGGGTTGGGCTGCCTGCACCGCTGATCTATCGAAAGGGTTGGACCCTGCTCGGCTACCTGGCGATCGAGTCCAACCGCATGCATTCGCGGGCAGCACTGGCGGCCTTGTTGTGGCCAAACCTGGGTGAGACCAGTGCCCTGACCAATCTGCGCCAGGTGCTGAGCAACCTCAATCGCTTCTGCACCCTGGCTTTGGGGGAGGGCATCCTGCGCATCGAGCGCTCTGCGGTTGGTCTGATGCGCGGCAGTGAGCCACTGTTCGATGTCGATCTGCTGCAGCAGACACCGTGTGAGTCAGTCCACCTGATGGCCGAGCAACGGGTGTTCCTGGATGGAATGGAGGACATAGCCGATTCCAACTTCCAGAGCTGGCTGGCGAGCACCCGGCAATTGCTGGACGCGCAGCTGCTCGATGCGGCGGCGCGCTGCTGCGATGAGATGCTGGAAGCAGCGCGTTGGGAGCCCGCGGTACAGCTGGCCAATGCCTTGAGTCAGCGTGATCCCTGGAATGAGGCACATACCCGGCGGGTGATGCGCGCTCATGCCGGCAGGGGTATGCGTGCTGCGGCGCTCAATGTCTACCAGCGATTCGAATCGGTACTGCGGCAGGAGCTGGGCCTGGATCCAGGCCAGGAGACGCGCGGCCTGCTGGAGCAGATCAGCAGTGGGCCCAGCGGCGGACACGAGGCAGTCGGCTTGATTGGAATGGCGTCTGCGCGGATGTAGGGCTGGGGTGCAGGCGGTGGTCTGCAAGCTTGCTGTCTTACTGTGGGAGCGGCGTAAGCCGCGAAGCTGAGGTTGCTCGAACCTCTTCGTCTGATGATGTCCCTGTTTCGCGGCTGACGCCGCTCCCACAAAGACAGTCCGATGCCCGCGGTCCAGCTTGGCTGGTTTGAGCACTTGGGTGACGGGGAGTACAGTACGAGGCGCATGCGCAAGGCGTGCGTCGATACGGTGGCTGGGCTATCGTCCAGCCATTCCCTTGTTGGTTGCCCGCCATGCTGCGTACCGCGTTGTTGCTTGCTCTATCCACTGTGGCGGGAGCGGCGTTTGCCGCAGACCGTATCACTGGTCATGAATTTGCCACCCGTTCGGAAGTCATCGCGCCGCATGCGATGGCGGCCACGTCGCAGCCGCTGGCCACGCAGATCGCGCTCGACGTGATGAAGGCGGGTGGGTCGGCGATGGACGCGGCCATCGCTGCCAACGCTGCACTGGGATTGATGGAGCCGACCGGCAATGGCATTGGCGGTGACCTGTTCGCGATCGTGTGGGACCCCAAGACGCAGAAGCTCCATGGTTACAACGGCTCGGGCCGTTCTCCGCGCTCGCTGACGCTGGCGGAGTTGCAGCGGCGTGGTTTGAAGGAAATTCCAGCGACCGGGCCGCTGCCGGTGTCGGTACCCGGCGCGGTAGATGGCTGGTTCGCCTTGCACGAGCGCTTCGGGCGCAAGCCGATGGCCGAGAATCTGGCGCCGGCAATTGCCTATGCGCGCGCAGGGCATCCGGTATCGGAGGTCATCGCCTACTACTGGGATCGCTCGGTGCCCAAGCTGTCGCAGTATCCGGGCTTCAAGGAGCAGTTCACCATCGATGGGCACGCGCCGCGCAAGGGGCAGATGTGGCGCAATCCGAATCTTGCAGACACCTTGCAGCAGATTGCTGACGGCGGCCGTGATGCGTTCTACAAAGGTGACATCGCTCGCGGGATTGGTGACTACTTCAAGGCCAATGGCGGCTATCTGAGCTACGAGGACATGGCCGCCCACCAAGGCGAGTGGGTCGATCCGGTCAGCAGCAATTACCGCGGCTATGACGTGTGGGAGCTGCCGCCGAACAGCCAGGGCATCGCCGCGCTGCAGATCCTCAATGTGCTGGAGGGCTACGATTTCTCGAAGATTCCCTTTGGCTCGGCCGAACACATCCATCTGTTCGTGGAGGCCAAGAAGCTGGCGTTCGCCGATCGTGCCCGTTTCTACGCGGACCCGGCATTCTCGCCGGCGCCAGTGCAGCGGCTGATCTCAAAAGAGTACGCCGCACAGCGCCGCGCGCTGATCTCGATGGACAAGGCCTTGAAGGAAGTGCAGCCGGGCACGCCCAGGCAGTTGGAGCAGGGCGACACCATCTACATGACCGTGGCTGATGCCGACGGCATGATGGTGTCACTGATCCAGTCCAACTATCGCGGCATGGGCAGCGGCATGGCGCCGCCGGGACTGGGCTTCATCCTGCAGGATCGCGGCGAGATGTTCGTGCTGCAGAAGGACCATCCCAATGGCTATGCACCGGGCAAGCGGCCGTTCCAGACCATCATTCCGGCCTTCATCACCAAGGATGGCAAGCCGTTCGCCAGCTTCGGCGTGATGGGTGGTGCAATGCAGCCGCAGGGGCATGCGCAGATCGTGATGAACCTGGTCGACTTCGGCATGAACCTGCAGGAAGCCGGCGATGCGCCGCGCATCCAGCATGAAGGTTCCACCGAGCCGACCGGGCAGGCCACGGCGATGCGCGACGGCGGCGAGGTCAATCTTGAAACCGGTTTTGCCTATGAGACGGTGCGCAGCCTGATGCGCAAGGGGCATCGTGTGGTGTTTGCCGACGGCCCTTATGGCGGCTACCAAGCGATCATGCGCGACCCGGAGAGCGGCGTTTACTACGGCGCCTCGGAAAGCCGCAAGGATGGGCAGGCGGCGGGGTACTGATCTTCGCTTCTTGTGGTTGTGGCAGGGCCAAAGCCAAAGCCAAAGCCAAAGCACCCCTCCCCTTCGCTGCGCGAAAGGGAGGGGACCGTTCTTGGCGATCTACAAGATGGCGACGGAGCCGCTTCTACTCCCTCCCTTTCGCGCAGCGAAGGGGAGGGTTGGGGAGGGGTAGCTCTTCGCTGCCACACTTACCACCCAATTGTTCAGCCACATTGCGCAGCTGGATGCCAAGCAAGCCACATCCACCACGGCAATTCACAGCTCCCATCTACTTGTCCAGACCTGACGAACGCTCAGTGACTGCCCGCGCTTCTTCCTGCGCTGCCTGCTCGCGTTCGATCCATGCCTCCATCATGTGTCGCGCGCGTTGTGCGAGCCGACGCTGGCGGTTGTGCTCGGCGTCCAGTACCCGGTACAGCGAAATCATCACCAGCACCATCAACAACGCGAACGGCAGTGCTGCGATGGTGATCATGCCCTGCAGTGCATCCAGCCCACCTGCGAGCAGCAATGCTGCGGCGATCAGGGCAACGGCAATGCCCCATACCAGTTTGCGTGACAGCGGTGGATCGCCGGCCTCATCGGTGGACATGCTGGCCAGTACCAGCACCGCAGAGTCGGCGGAGGTGACGAAGAAGATGACCAGCAGCACCAGCGCCAGCCCCGATAGCAGCAACGAGGCCGGCATGTTGTCGAACAGCGTGAACAATACCGTTTCATAGCCATTGCCCAGCGCCTGGACCAGATCGGCCTGACCAAACAGCTGCGCCCATAGCGCGGTGCCACCGAACACGGAGAACCACAGGAAGCCGAGCAGGGTAGGCGCCAGCACCACTCCTACCACGAACTCGCGCACGCTGCGGCCACGTGATACCCGCGCAATGAATGAGCCCACGAACGGCGCCCAGGCGATCCACCAAGCCCAGTAGAAGATGGTCCAATCGGCGACCCAGGTGCTGCCAGAGAAGGGCGACATGCGCAGGCTCATCGTCACCAGCTGGTTCAGGTAGGCGCCCAGCGTGGTGGTGAAGGTGTCGAAGATGAAGCCGGTTGGGCCGAGCACCAGCACTGCGGCAAGCAGCAATGCCGCCAGCGCCAGATTGAAGTTGGACAACCACTTGATGCCACGGTCCACGCCGCTGGTGGTGGAGAGCATGTAAAGCACGAAGGCGATGGCGATAACGGTCATCTGCAGTGGCACGCCTGCGGTAACACCAAACACACGTTGCAGGCCGGCAGCAATCTGGATGGTGCCGAACCCCAGCGTGGTTGCGACACCGATTGCGGTGGCAACCACGGCGGCAATGTTCACCAGCTTGCCGATCCAACCGCGATGATGGCGGCCGATGACCGGTTGCAGCATGTCGCTGATCAGGCCGCGGCCGTTGCGGTTGTATTGGAACCAGGCCATTGCCAGCCCGATCAGCGCATAGATCGCCCATGGATGCAGGCCCCAATGGAAGAACGAATAACGCATCGCGGCGCGGGCGGCATCCATGCTTTGCGGCGGCAGGCCTTCCGGTGGGGTGACGAAATGCGATATCGGCTCGGCCGCGCCCCAGAACACCAGGCCGATGCCCATGCCGGCGGCGAACAGCATCGACAGCCAGCTGGCGCGGGAAAAATCCGGCTCGGCGTCTTCGCCGCCGATGCGCAGGCTGCCGAAGCGGCCGAACGCCAGGTACAGCAGGAAAGATAGTGTCAGGAACACGATCAGCAGGTACATCCAGCCAGCGCCACGCACAACCTGGGCCAGCGCGGCCTGTACCACGTCGTTGAAGGGGCCGGGCGCGAGGCCGGCAATGAGCACCAGTAGCGCGACCAGTGCAATGGAAATACGAAACACCATGAAGGAGCTTCTCCGATCAAGTGAGTGATTGAGGGGAGCGAGCCTGAGCTTGCAGGACAGCCGGCTGGCACCATGGTGCCGGGCCGGGAAAGGAGGGGCGGCAAGCGCCGCAAGGCAGTCATTCGAAACGAGCCTGCGCGGGATGTTACTGAATGGCGCGTCACGACTACGTTAGTGGCTTGTGACGTTGTGCAAGGCAAGGCCTGCTGGCAGTAGCTGCAGCCCGTTGACCGACGCTCCTGCTGGCTTGGCTTTCCCATCGATTGCAGGTCTAATGACGCCCGAAGCGGGGGTACCGTGACCATTGGGTCGCGGTTGAGACATACCCTTCGAACCTGATCCGGCTCATACCGGCGTAGGGAAGCTTCGTGTGCCGCCAGTCGCTGTGCCCGCTATGGGCAAGGGCCGGCTGGCGTACGCCTTCGCTTCGTTCCGTCATGCGAATCCCTCGCGTGGCCTTCGCACCCCGCGTGTGGATAGACAGGACGAATGCCAATGAACGCACAGCCCAGCCTGCAGCAACAGGCCCAGCAACTCTCCGAGTCGGTGACCCGGCCGATCCCCGGTTCGCGCAAGATCTTCGTCGCCGGCTCGCGCCCGGATCTGCAGGTGCCGATGCGTGAGATCGCGCTGACCCGCACGCCAACCTTGTTCGGCGGCGAGGAGAATCATCCGGTCACCGTGTATGACACCTCCGGCCCGTACACGGACCCACAGGCCAATATCGATCTGGCAGTTGGGCTGGCGGCGGTGCGCACAGCCTGGATCGAGGAGCGTGGCGATACCGAGCAGTTGGCCGGGCTCAGTTCCGAGTTCGGTCGCGGCCGTCAGCACGATGCGAAGCTCGACGCGGTACGCTTTCCCGCGCGCACGTTACCGCGTCGGGCTATCGGCACTGCCAACGTCACCCAGATGCACTATGCGCGCCGTGGCATCGTTACCCCCGAGATGGAATACGTCGCCATCCGCGAGAACCAGCGGCTGGACGCGGTGCGTGATGCCGGTCTGCTTGCGCAGCATCCGGGGCAGAGCTTTGGTGCCAACATCCAACAGATCATCACCCCGGAATTCGTACGCGATGAAATCGCGCGCGGCCGCGCGGTGTTGCCCAACAATATCAACCACCCCGAGTGCGAGCCGATGATCATCGGCCGCAACTTCCTCACCAAGATCAACGCCAACATCGGCAACAGCGCGGTGTCGTCCGGTATCGCCGAGGAAGTGGAGAAGCTGGTGTGGGCGATCCGCTGGGGCGGTGACACGGTGATGGATCTGTCTACCGGCAAGCATATCCATGAGACGCGCGAGTGGATCGTGCGCAACTCACCGGTGCCGATCGGCACCGTGCCGATCTACCAGGCGCTGGAAAAAGTGGATGGTCGCGCCGAAGCGCTGACCTGGGAGATTTTCCGCGACACCTTGATCGAGCAGGCCGAGCAAGGCGTGGACTACTTCACCATACATGCCGGCGTGCTGCTGCGACATGTTCCGCTGACGGCAAAGCGCGTTACCGGCATCGTCTCGCGTGGTGGCTCGATCATGGCCAAGTGGTGCCTGGCGCACCATAAGGAGAACTTCCTTTACACGCACTTCGAAGACATCTGCCAGATCATGAAGGCCTATGACGTGTCCTTCAGTCTCGGTGACGGCCTGCGCCCGGGTTGCATTGCCGATGCAAATGACGCGGCGCAGTTCGGTGAGCTGGAAGCGCTGGGCGAGCTGACCAAGATAGCGTGGAAGCACGATGTGCAGACCATCATCGAAGGCCCTGGCCATGTGCCGATGCAGCTGATCAAACAGAACATGGACAAGCAGCTGCAGGAGTGCGGTGAAGCACCGTTCTATACGCTGGGGCCACTGACCACCGATATCGCGCCGGGTTACGACCACATCACCAGCGCGATCGGTGCGGCGATGATCGGCTGGTATGGCACTGCGATGCTCTGCTACGTGACGCCGAAGGAGCACCTGGGCTTGCCCAACCGGCAGGATGTGCGCGACGGCATCATGGCGTACAAGATCGCTGCACACGCCGCCGATCTTGCCAAAGGCCACCCTGGCGCGCAGGTCCGTGACAACGCCTTGAGCAAGGCGCGCTTCGAGTTCCGCTGGGAAGATCAGTTCAACCTCGGTCTGGATCCGGAGAAGGCCAAGGAGTTCCATGATGAGACGCTGCCCAAGGATGCGCACAAGCTGGCCCATTTCTGCTCGATGTGCGGCCCGCATTTCTGCTCGATGAAGATCACCCAGGATGTGCGTGAGTACGCCGCCGAGCAGGGGCTGGATGAGGCGCAGGCGCTGGCGATTGGGATGGCCGAGAAATCGGCACAGTTCCGCGAACAGGGCGCGCAGGTCTATCGCGTCGAATAGGCCGGTGAGTCGGGGCGGGGCATCCACGCGGGTGCCCCGGCCACTGCTTGACGCCAGCGCGGGTACGGACGTGGTAGCGTGCAGCCGTCCACACCAGGGGTAGACCATGAAACTTCGCTTTGTTGCTCTGTTTTTCGTCTTGTCCACGTTGCTCCTGCTGGGCGCCTGCGCCAGCACCCCGCGCGTCGCCAGCCAGGCAGATCCTACTGCCGATTTTTCAAGCTACCGCAGCTTCGCGTTCTTCAGCCCGCTGGCGCTTGAGCAGCACGGCTATACCACCATCACCAGCAACCGCATCCGCGCGGCGGTGCGTTCACAGATGGAGTCACGCGGTTACCGCTTCGATGAAGCCAATCCGGACCTGTGGGTGAACCTCAACGCCTATCTGCAGGACAAGACCCAGGTCACCACGATGCCGGAAGTGGATTACGACTATTACTACAGCTACCGCGCCCGCGGCTATGTTGCCGTGCCGTACTGGCGCGACCGCACTGATGTACGTCAGTACACGGAAGGCACCTTGAACGTGGACGTGGTGGATGTGCGGAAGAAGCAACTGGTTTGGGAAGGCGTTGCGGTCGGCACGGTCGGACGGCTGAAGCCGGAACAGCGTGGCGAGCGGATCGATGCGGCGGTGGCGGCGATCTTTGCCACCTATCCGTATCGAGCCGGGATGGCAGCTAGCCCCACCCCCTGAGCTCCGCGCCTGCGGGACTTGGTTCAACTACACCGTTCGGCACCGGCAATGAAGGGATGCGTATGCACTCGCGCTTGAGATGGATCGTGATGGCGCGCAGGCACCCGTCGGCGTGGTTGCTGGCGGTGCAGTTGCTCGGCGTACTGCTTTACCCGGCGATGGAGCATATGCCGGCCGGACGCGCGCTGTTCGGTGCGTTCGGCATGCTGGTGCTGGGGTTGGCGGTATGGGTGGTGCGGCGCAGCCCGTTGCTGCTGTGGCTGGCGTTGACGCTGGCGATTCCGGCGGTGGTGTTCTCGATCGCCGGTGCCTTGTTGGGGCGCCATTCGCTGATCGCGGTGGCGCAGGCCTTCGAGAGCCTGCTGTACTTCTATACCTCATGCAGCTTGATTGCCTACATGCTGCAGGACCACAAGGTGACACGCGACGAGTTGTTTGCCGCTGGCGCCACCTTTACCTTGCTGGCTTGGGCGTTCGCGTTTGCCTATTCAGTGTGCCAGCACGTCTATCCAGGCAGTTTCGTAGCCACCAGCGAAGGCGATTTCAGGAGCTGGGTTGAGTTGCTTTATCTCAGCTTCAGCTTGTTGTCAGGGGTGGGCCTGAGTGACGTGGTTCCTGTGCATCCGCAGGCACGTGCTTTGGTGATGCTGGAGCAGTTTGCAGGCGTTATGTACGTTGCGTTGGTGGTTTCAAGACTGGTTGGCCTGACCATCTACAAGGCAGAGAAAACTGAACGCTAGATAAAAAAATCGCGCCAGAAGGCGCGAATCATGCAGCTGATTATGTAATTTCGTCGGCGAGAGAGAGCCTGATGTCGTCCACGTTTGGCACGTGGGGAACTTCGTTAGAGTAATATCTGTTCCAGATAAAACATTTGCTCTGTGCGTTGATGCCTTTTGCGGAACTTGGCGGCTTGTAAGGGGTTGGACCCGGAAAGCTGGACACAGGATTGGTGTCCGCCAGCGATTTTGAAAGACCGCGATGGCAACGAACCCCACCGAAAAACCTAGCTCTGACCGACTGCGCGTCGGTGAGTGTCTGGTGGTGCTTTCCTCTCGCGAGGTGCATCTGCCAGGGACACGCAAGACTCAGCGGCTCACACCGAAATCGGTGGGGGTGTTGTTGGCGCTTGCGCGTAAGCCAGGCCAGGTCGTGACCCGCGACGAGCTGTTTGCCGAGGTCTGGCCGGACACCATGCCGACCAATGACGTGCTGACCCAGGCTGTGACCCAGTTGCGCAAGGCGTTCGCCGCAACCGAGGCCGGTGAGGGTGCACCTTATATAGAAACCATCGCCAAGACCGGATATCGGCTGCTTGCCGCGGTGGTTTGGGAGTCGACTCCGGAAACTGCGACTGTTGATGCGTTCGAGAGCACTGACGCGGCGGTCGCTGATCCAGCGTCTGCGGACGCGCGCGAATCAGCACGCTACAAACGTCGCAAGGTGCGTCGTTATGGCCTGCTGGCAATCGGCATTGCCTTGTTGCTCAGCACGCTGGTGATGGCATGGTTGTTGTGGGGGCGTGGAACGCCTTCGCAGGCGGATGCAACGGTTGTCGAGGGTAATCGGGTGGTGGGCAGTCCTGCGCGCCCCTATCGGTTGATTACCGCGACCGAAGACGTTGAGGTAAATCCTTCACTTTCACCTGATGGTGCGTTGGTTGTGTTCGCGCGCGAGCGCGACAATCGCTCCAGTCTGTGGATACAGAGTGTGAGCAATGCGACCGCCACGCCACTGCTGGCAGCGCCTGCCGGGGCCTCGGACCGTTTCCCGGTGTGGTCGCCGAATGGCCGCAATATCGCCTTTGCGCGCTTCCTGCCACAGGGCGACTGTGAAGTGTTGGTAGTGTCGGCAACCGGTACCGGCCTGCGCCGGGCCACGCGTTGCGATGGTACAGACATGCTCAGCTTTGACTGGGCGCCGGACGGCGCCAGCCTGCTGTTTGGTTCCATGACCGGTCGTTACGCGAGCCGCGGCATCCGCAGTCTGGACCTGGCATCAGGGCGCTGGTCCTCGTTGCAGTACGAGATTGGTGCAGACGACTTCGACTATGCACCGCGCTACTCGGCGGATGGGAAAAAGATCGGTTTCGTACGCAATCCCCAGGTGGGGGATATGTGGGTGATGGATGCCGATGGCAACAATGCGCAGCGCTTGACCGACGAGGCCGCCGAAATCAGGGGTTGGAGTTGGTTGGGCTCGGATGAAATGGTGTTCGGCCGTCGTATCGACAGCGAGGCGCGCCTGTATCGCTTGGATGTGGCGACGCGCGCCTTGCGTGACATGGGTATTGATAACGCACAGAGCCCCGCGGTGTCGCGTGGCGGTGGCAATCTGGCGTTCATGCGCAGCCAGCCGCAGTTCGGCTTGTACCGTATTCCGCTGGGAGCAGGAGCAGGGCCGGCGCAGCGCCTGTTTGCTTCCTCCGCGCGTGATGGCCAGCCAATGGTCTCACCCGATGGTGCGCAGTTGGCCTTCACCTCGGACCGGTCTGGTGCGTTTGCACTGTGGTGGGCGCGCCTGGATGAGCCGGCCTCTCTGCAGATGATTGAAGGGGTGCGCCCCGAGGCGCGGCAGCCCATGGACTGGTCCGCCGATGGGCGGCGTCTGCTGGTGACTGGACGTGATACTGACGGGGCACCTGGCATTTACGAAGTGGCACCGGAAGAGGGCCATTGGGTAAAGCTGGCAGTGCCAGCGCGTGAGCCGTTGCAGGCTGTGTATGGGCCTACCCCCAATACGCTGCTGGTTGTGGAACGCGGCGACGACGAGCGGATGGCGTTGACCCTGTTTGACCGCAGCCAGCAGCCGTGGACGCGCTTGGCGTCATTGGAGGGCGTGTCGCAGGTGCGATACGACCAGGCTGGGCAAAGGGTGCTGTTCACCCGATTGGCAAGTGGCGGTCTTTGGCAGGTGGCGCCGAGCTTGGCCGCGGGCAGTGTGAAAGCCGTACACGCTGAGCTGCCTAGCCGCTGGCGTTATCGCGCTTGGGCCGTGGCAGCCAATGGCGCAGTGGAGTACCTGGAAATAAGTCGGGACTGCAGTAGCCGGCTCACCGCCATCGCCGGTGATGGCGCCAGTCAATGCCTGGACGCGAGCCGCTTCAGTGCGAGCAATGGTGTGAGCCTGGCACCGGATGGAAGTGCGGTTTTCATCGCCTTGGCCGCCGCTGACAATGCCGATATCGGGATGATGCGCATTCCGCATCGCGCGCCTCGCCGGGTGATGGGGTTGGCTAAGTGGTTGTCCCCGTAGGAAATATTGGCTTCGGAAATTTTTCGTAAGCCATATCGGGAATATTTCGCAGCATTCTCGCCGGACTTTCCTGACCCGCGCCGCCAAAGTTGGCAAAACGTTCGCTCAATAAGAGCAAACGATGGTGTGCGACATGCGGCAGGTTTCGTGGGTGGATCGTGGTCAGTCTGTATCGTTCGAAAAACCCGCGGAGGATGGCCCGCGTCCAGCTTGCGTTGGCGTGGCGCGATTGGGCAGCCTGCAGACCTCGGGCACGGTATTCACAGTATGGCTGCAGCTGCGTGGCACCGCATGGGTGGAATCCAAGGAAGGCAAGTTCCGCTTGCGCCAGCGCGAGTGGATCGCCTTCGAGAAGGAATCGCGCCCGCTGATCCAAGCTGGCCGTGATGGCATGTGCATTGGTGTCAGTCTGGATGCCGATGCCTTGCGCATGCTTGGCACACTGGCTGATAGCAGTGTTTATACCGGCCGTGGCCGAATGAGCCTGACTGAGGCGCGTTTGGCGCTGCGCCTGTGGCGCGAAGCGCAGGCGCCGGGTTCAACCATCCACCAGCTGCGTCCACTGTTGCTGCACCTTGCCTCCCTGCAGCGTGATCTCGCCGGCACCGTGCAGCGTTGCCCGGGGCGCTCACGTATCCGCAAGCGACAGGTATTTGGTCGCATGCAGCGTGCGCGCATGTATCTGGAAGGCAATAGCCATCGCGTCGTACGTATTGGCGAGCTGGCCGAGCTGACCAACTTCTCCAGTTGGTATCTGTCCAAGACCTTCCAGGCGTTGTATGAAGAGAGCCCGCAATCCTTGTCGGCGCGGTTGCGACTTGAACGCGCAGCGATGCTGTTGCGTGATACCGACATGATGATCGGTGAAGTGGCATCTGCCAGCGGTTTTGACAACTGTTGCAGCTTCGCGCGTGCGTTTCGTGCACGTTTCGGTGCGTCGGCCACGCAGTATCGAGAGACGCCACTGGCGTTGAGGCCAGATTCGGCAAAGATTAAGGATGGCTCGCGCAAAACCAAGGTGGCAGTACGAACGTAACGTTCAGGGGTGTTTAACACACCGCTAACTTTGTCGTTTGTTTAGCTCTTTGGAGAGATTGATGAAGCTTCGTAATTCTGCAGTGCGGTTGGGCTTGCTCCCGGCCGGCATTGCTATTGCCTTGACCCCCTCTTTTGCTTCGGCGCAGGAAGCTGCTGCCGGTGCGACCACTCTGGATCGCCTGGAAGTCACCGGCTCGCGTATTCGCGGCGCTGACATGGAAACCCAGCAGCCGGTCGTCACGCTGACCCGCGAAGCACTGGAAAAGCAGGGCTTCACCTCTGTTGCTGACGTTCTGCAGAACCTGACCTCGGCCGGCTCCCCGGCCATCTCGCGTTCGCAGTCGCTGTCGTCCGGCGAGAACGTGGGCGGCTACTACGTCGACATCCGCAACCTTGGCGCGCAGCGCACCCTGGTGCTGATGAACGGCAAGCGCCTGGGCGCCACCACCGCTGGTATGCAGGATCTGAGCCAGATTCCGATGGGCGCGGTTGAGCGCATCGAAATCCTGAAGGATGGCGCCTCGGCCATCTACGGTTCGGACGCCATCGCTGCTGTGGTCAACGTGATCACCCGCAAGCGCTTTGACGGCGGCGAAGCTTCTGCCTATGTCGGCCAGTACGGCGAAGGCGACGGCGAGACCACCCAGTACTCGATGACCCTCGGTACCCAGGGCGAGCGCGGTGGCATCACCATGGCCGCTGAGTACTACAAGGCCAAGCCGGTGTGGGCCAAGGACCGTGACTTCAGTGCTTACGGCAACTCCGGCCCGGCTTACCCGGGTGCTGGCGCCAGTGCGATCAATGAAAAGGGTTCGTTCTGCGACCCGTGCGCTACCCCGGGCATCAAGCCGGGTCAGCCGGGTTACGTGGCCAACAAGGATGTGCTGTGGTACACCCTGAAGGACGGTGGCAACCCCTCCAACCGTTCGGATTACCGCCTGCAGACCGCTGAAGATTCGGTCAATGCCAACCAGCAGATGGGCGTGCAGACCGGCATCGAGCGCAAGTCGCTGTATGTCAACAGCAACTACGACCTGACCGACTCGATCACTTTCAATGCGGACGTGATCTACAACGAGCGCAGCACCGATCAGCAGATCGCTGGCTACCCGTACCAGGCCACCTCGATGGGCACCCCGCTGTCGGGCGACAGCGTGTTCAACCCGAACAAGGGCAAGGACACCACCTTCCGTCGTCGTCTGTGGGAAGTGCCGCGCACCACCGAAAGCAAGCTGAAGACCCTGCGCTTCGCCCCGAGCATCGAAGGTTACTTCGAGTTCGCTGGCAAGACCTTCGACTGGGACGTCGGTGCGCTGTGGAACCGTAACGAATCCACCAAGATCGGTCATGGCGACATGAGCCTGATCGCTTCCGAGCAGGCCCTGGGTGCTTCGTTCATCAACAAGGATGGCGTGGCTCAGTGCGGTACCGCTGCCAACCCGATTGCACTGTCTGATTGCCGTCCGTGGAACCCGCTGCTGCCGTACGGCGTGGCTGGCCCGGGCTCGCTGGCCGATGCTGCCACGCAGGCTTTCCTGTTCCCGCAGTTCACCAACACCGGCCTGACCAAGACCACCAGCTTCACCGCCAACATCGCAGGTTCGGTTCTGACCCTGCCGGCCGGTGACCTGGGTGTCGCGATGGGCGTTGAGCACCGCGAAGAGCAGGGCCGCTATGTACCGGACGCGTTCGCGCAGTCGGGCATGAGCACCGGCCTGGCTTCGACCACCACCTCGGGCAAGTACGAGCTGGACGAAGTCTACCTGGAGCTGAACATTCCGGTCCTGAGCGACATGCCGTTCGCCAAGGAGCTGAGCTTCAACGTTGCCAGCCGTTACTCGGACTACAGCAACTTCGGTGACACCCTCAACTCGAAGTTCGGCTTCGTGTGGCGTCCGATGAGCGAGCTGCTGGTTCGCGGCACCTACGCTCAGGGCTTCCGTGCACCGACGATCGACGATCTGTACGGCGGCATCAACAGCAGCTTCGAGACCTACACCGATCCGTGCGGTATTGGCTCGACCAACAGCGTCAATGGCAATGCTGCCTGTAACAATGCAGGCGTTCCGCTGGGCTACACCCAGCTGGACCAGAGCATGAAGCCGTGCACCTCGTACCCGTGCGCCACCCCGGACCAGTTCATCTCCGGTGCCAACGCCAACCTGCGTCCGGAAACCTCCACCAGCAAGACCGTTGGTCTGGTGTGGAGCCCGCGTTGGGTGCAGGGCCTGGACATCTCGCTGGATTGGTACCGCTACGAGATCAGCGACATGATCATCAGCGACAGCGTGGACCGCATCCTGCGTGACTGCTACGTGCTGGGCAATGCTGCTCGTTGCGAAGGCATCACCCGTGCTTCGGACGGCCACATCAGCGCCATGACCTATGGCCTGGCCAACCTGGGCGAGATGAAGACCGAAGGTTACGACCTGGGCGTCAAGTACCGCCTGCCGGAATTGGCCATCGGTCAGTTCAACATCGATTGGCAGACCAGCTACCTGTCCACCTACGATGAGCAGGGTCAGAACGGCAACGGTGACAACATCACCATCGGCCGCGTTGGCGAAGCCGGTCTGTTCCGCGTGCGTTCCAACGTTGGCGTGAACTGGTCGAAGGGTGACTTCGGCGTGTCCTACATGGCCCGTTACTACTCGGGTATGAAGGAAAGCTGCGTCACCAACCGTCCTTGCACCGAGCCGGATCACATGGCTAACGGTGAAGGCGATGCCATCCGCAAGACCGGCTCCAACACCTTCCACGACCTGCAGGTCAGCTGGAAGGCGCCGTGGGATGCAACCGTGGCCGTCGGTGCGAACAACCTGTTCAACCACCAGGGTCCGATCATGTTCTCGGCACCGAACTCGAGCTTCCCGTACTACGGCGGCTTCGACATCGGTCGCTTCCTGTACATGAAGTACACCCAGCGCTTCTGATCCATCGAAGCACTGTGATGCATGACAAAGGGTGGGCCGCAAGGCCCACCCTTTTTCTATGCGCGCTCACCGGTCGATGGATCAGTGCGGCGTGCTTTGATCGCCAATAAACGGCCTGCGAAAGCATGGTCAAGTGCAGTCAGTCCACTTAGTCCGAGCCCGTAGCCCGGGTAAGCGCCGCGCACCCGGGATGAACGATGCAATGGTGGTCAACGTCCCGTACGCATGGCGGCTGCATTCGACACGCTGAAACAACAACGGCCGCTATGCGGCCGTTGTCTTTCAATGCTTGATCGTGCAGTGCACGCTGGCCTTGGCTCAGGCCTCGAGGCTCACGCCCATCAGCTCATCGGCCATTGCCCGCCACTGCTCCAGCTTGGGCAGTACGCCGACATTGGCCAGATACTGCTCATCAACTGCGGTACCGGCGGCCAGTGCAGTGGCGACGTGGACAGCACCGGCCACCCAGAAGCTGCGCACATTGGAGCGCCCCGGCTGCAGTTGGAAGGCGACGGCTTCGATGATCGGCATCGGCAGGCCCCACAGGCCCATCAGATAGGCGCCGGCCTCGGCATGGCCGGGACGCGGGTCATCGGCATCGGCGGGCTGGCGTTCGTCACGTACGCCGGGCAACAGCAGGCCGATGTCGGCCAGCAGTGCGGCGGTGGAGCCCAGCTCGGCGCTGGATGCAGGCAGCATCTTGGCGGCCAGGCGTGAGGCCATCAGTGCGCGTGATTGCAGTGCGTTGCGATCGGGCCCGGACATGCCGGGCAGGGCGAATACTTCACTGGCCAATACCAGGTCGCGCAGGGTGGCCATGCCCAGGCGGGTGACCGCGCCGCGCAGATCGGAGATGGCGCGGCCGCTGTTGAAGAACGCCGAGTTGGACAGCTGCAACACCTTGGCAGCGATTGCCGGGTCGGCCGCGATCAGCTTGGCGATCTCCGCGGAGTCGCTTTCTTCGTCCTCTTCCAGAGCGTGGGTCAGGCTGATGTACAGGTGTGGCGGCGAGGGCAGCTTTTCGATGCGGCCGATGGTCTGGCGCAGGTGCGGGCTGTCCAGCAGTTCGCGCAGCTCCTCCAGGCTGGTCAGTGCTTCAAGCAGCACCTCCGGGGCCAGTGGCAGCGGCAGGAAACGATGGGCCACGCCAATGATGCGGGCCGATGGCACGCGCTGATTGTTGTCGCCGTCGATCAGTGCGATACGGATGGTTTCCGGGCGCAGCGTGCGGATCTGCCCGAGCAGGGTGGCCGGGGCCAGGTCGGGCAGTACCGGCGCAACGATGATCGCGTCGATGGTGGCCGAGGACACCGCAACAATGGCAGCACTGCCATCCGGGACCGACTGTACTTCCCACTCATCGCCCAGATCGGCGACGTACTCAAGCAGCTCGGCCGACAGGTTGGCTTCGCCACCGACTAACAGGATTCGCAAGACACTTCCCCTTGGACAAAACGCAAAAGCCGCACAAAAAACAGGCCGGAAACCGGCCTGTCAATGTAGCTGCTTGCTGGCAAAGGGTCATGCCCTCTACCAGGAAAACGTGATGGTTGTCGCTACGCAGGGCCGAGTATTACGGCCGCACGCAGCGCCAATCAGACGTCCTGTTCCTGGGTGGCAAGGTAGCTCTTGTGCGCTTCGACCAGGATGCGCTTGGCTTCGGCGGCATCGCCCCAGCCTTCGATCTTGACCCACTTGCCCTTTTCCAGATCCTTGTAGTGCTCGAAGAAGTGGCCAATGCGCTCCAGCCAGTGGCTGGACACCTGGGCGATGTCTTCGACGTGGGCGTAGCCACTGAAGATCTTGGCGACCGGCACGGCGAGGATCTTCTCGTCGCTGCCAGCTTCGTCGCTCATCTTCAGCACGCCGACCGGGCGGCAACGCACAACCGAGCCCGGGACCAGCGGCAGCGGCAGCACCACCAGCACGTCGGCCGGGTCGCCATCGCCGCACAGGGTCTGCGGCACGAAGCCATAGTTGCAGGGGTAGCGCATCGGCGTGGACAGGATGCGATCGACGAACATCGCGCCGCTTTCCTTGTCCATTTCGTACTTCACCGGCTCCGAATCCTTCGGGATCTCGACGATGACGTTGATTTCTTCCGGCGGGTTCTTGCCCGGCGAGACCAATTTCAGGCTCATTGCGCTGACTCCGAATCGTTGTTGGTTGAAAAAGAGCTCCATTCTACGCGCACCACTATTGCGACGCACCAAACCTCAGCCGCGAGGGCGTTCTCTGGGGCGGGTGGGGCGCTGGGACACACTGTCGCGCAATACATATGAGAACCATTATCATTATCAATGTATGCTTGCCCGCCCCAGGGCGCCTTGTGCAGGCGGCCCGTCCTGCCTTCACAGCCTCCAATGTCCAGCAACGCCGCCACCTTGACCGAACTGCTGATCCGCGAACGCCCGGCGTTGCTGCGTCTGGTGCGCCAGATCCTTGGTAGCGACGGCGGTGCGGACGACGTCATCCAGGGGGTGTGGTTCAAGGTCCGCGGGGTCGGTAACGAGCCGGTGATCGGCAACCCGCGTGCCTACCTGTACCGGCTGGCCAGCAACCTGGCCACCGATCACGGCCGTGAACGTACGCGTCGGCTGCGTCTGCAGGCCGAGAATTATCTGTGGGGAGCGGACGAGGTGCTGTCCACCGAAGAGCAGGTTATGGCGCAGGATGAGCTTGCGCGGGTAC
The DNA here is from genome assembly GCF_056760195.1 of Stenotrophomonas sp. STEN020. Classification (NCBI taxonomy): domain Bacteria; kingdom Pseudomonadati; phylum Pseudomonadota; class Gammaproteobacteria; order Lysobacterales; family Lysobacteraceae; genus Stenotrophomonas; species Stenotrophomonas sp. STEN020. The sequence goes on along the minus strand of NZ_JBRREI010000025.1, from coordinate 17,510 downwards.
TGGAAGCCGCCGAACACTTACCCGAGCCCACCCGCAGCATGTTCCGCCTCAACCGCCTGCAGGGCCTGACCCAGCCGGAAGTGGCGCGGCGCATGGGGGTATCGGTGACCACCGTCGAAAATCATCTGCGTCTGGCCCTGCAGCGCCTGGCCTGGGCGCGCAGCGGCAACTAGTCTGGCAGCTAGCCTTGGGGATGCGGCGCTGCCAATCGTCTTGTATTCCGTCCGTACCCACCAACTGCGTAATCACCTGAGCCAGCCCATGCGCCCGCCGTCATCTTCCGTTCCGTCCGAGAATCCCGTTGCGCAGCAGGCGCGCGACTGGCTGCTGCGGCTGGCATCGGGAACCATGGGCGAGCCTGACATGCAGGCGTTCGAGCAATGGTTGCGGTTGCCCGGGCACCGCCATGCGTTTGAACATGAACGCGTGCTTTGGCGCAGCGTGGCGGCCCGTCCGCAGACCACCGTGGTGGTGCAGCGGACGGCGCGGCACGTGCAACGGCGCTGGTTGGCGGCGGTGGCGGTGCTGGCGTTGTTCTGTGGGGTAATGTCGGCGCCGGAGCTGGCGCTGCGCATGCGCGCGGACCACCGTGCGGATGTGGCCATCCAGCATGTCAGGCTGCCCGACGGTTCAACCGCGGTGCTGGATGCTGGCGCTGCCATTGCCGTGCACTACGGCCAGGCCACGCGGCGTATCGAGCTGCTACGCGGGCGCGCCTGGTTCGAAGTTGTGCCGCAAGCCGGCGCACCCTTCCGCATTACCGTCGGTGATGGCGTGGTGGAGGATATCTCCACCGCGTTCGTGGTCAGCCGGGATGCTGATCGCGTCGATGCCGCGGTCGAGCAGGGGCGTGTGCGGGTTGCAGCGCGGCCGGATCAGGGGTGGATGTACCTGCAGGCTGGCCAGGTCGCTGGCTGGAGCAATGGCGGCGTTGCCGAGCGCGGTACGGAGTTGGCGCCTGATCACGTCGCTGCATGGCGACGCGGCGAGCTGTTGCTGGAAAACGTGCCGGTGACGCAGGTGCTGGCCGAGTTGGGACGTTATCGGCCCGGTCATGTATTCGTGCGTGGTGATCTGTCGGCGTTACCGCCGATCAATGCCGCGTTGCGGCTGGATCAACCCGAGCAGGCGCTGGATGCGCTGGCTACGGGCAGTGGCTTGCGCGTGACGCGGTTGCCGTTCGGCATCGCCATCGTGCAGGCACAGGAAAACGAGCTGCCAGCGCGTCGCTAGCTGAGCTGGGCGAATGATCTTGGGGGTTTGCCCGGCTCATTCGTCTTAACCCCGACCGTACCTCAGCCGCCGCCACGTACGTCGAACCTCCGCCGCCTGATTGCGGCTTCGACAACAGGATTTTCAATGCCCAGTTCTTTCCGCGCCGGCCCACGCCTGCGCCTGTCCCGTCTGCACGTCGCGATGTTGGCCGCCGGCCTGGCAGTGATGACGCCATCCGTTCCCGCAATGGCGCAGGCCACCGTGGCCAGCGCCAGCGCACAGTTTGATATCCCAGCGCAGCCGCTTGCCGCAGCACTGGGTCAGTACATGCGTCAGTCTGGCGTACAGGTGGCCTATGCCGCAGCCCTGGCTGACGGTGCGACCTCGGCACCGGTTTCCGGCCAGCTGGCACCGGCAACGGCGCTGCAGCAGCTGCTGCGCGGCACCGGCCTCGCTGCCCGTCGCAGCGGCAATGGTGCGGTGACGCTCGAAAAATTGCCGGCGGGTGCCAACGCGGACGACCTGGTCGTGACCGGCACGCTGAGCGTGGCCGGCGATCAGCGCGGTGGCGAAGGCAGCGGCAGCGACGCCGCGCGCCTGCTCGATACCTACCGCACCACCGGTTCGACCGCCTACATCCCGCAGCAGACCATCGAACGCTTCCGTGGCACCTCCACCGCCGACATCATCAAGGGCGTGGCTGGTGTGACCGCAGGTGATCCGCGCGTGGGCAATGCTTTGGATGTGAACATCCGTGGCATCCAGGGGCAAAGCCGCATCCCGGTGATCATCGATGGTGGCCAGTCGACCATGGATACCTACCGCGGTTATGCGGGCCAGTCGCAGCGCACCTACCTCGATCCGGACCTGATCTCCAACATCACCATCACCAAGGGCCCGAGCCTGAAGGCAAACGCCTCTGGCGGCATCGGTGGCGTGGTCGAGATGGAGACCTTGAAGGTGGATGACGTGCTGCGCGAAGGCCGCGATAGCGGTATCCGCGTGCGTACCGGCCTGGCCAACAACAGCGCCAACAACGTGCCCGATTACAGCGCCGCACCGCGTACCGACCGCAACGCCACCGGCAACCAGTTCGCCAACGTGGCCGTGGCCCAGCGCTGGGATCGTTTCGATCTGGTGGCGGCGTATGCATGGCGCGACACCGGCAACTACTTCGGCGGCAAGCACGGCTATGACGACTTCCCGCAGACCCGGCGCACGCTGGCACCGCTGAACCCGCCGCGCACCGAAGTGTTCAATACATCGTCACGTTCGGAATCGGCGCTGCTCAAGGGCACCTGGCGCATCGACGATGCGCAGACGCTGGAACTGGGCTACCGCCGCTACGAGGGCACCGCCGGCGAGATCATGGCCTCGCAGATCATCCGCGTGGACCGCGACCGCGTGCCGCAGTGGGACCCGGGCCACGTTGACATGGACAGCTACAGCCTGCGCTACCGCTTCAACCCGGACAGCAGCCTGGTCGATCTGCGTGCAAACGCCTGGTACACCGACGCCGAAAGCCTGATGTACAACAGCCTGACCGGCATCACTCCGTGGTACTTCGACCGTCGCACCGAGTGGTATGACGCGCCGAGCTTCAGCGGCAACCCGGGCTACAAGGATGCCTACGCCAATCCGCTGAAGCAGAAGCGCTTCGGCTTGGACGTGAGCAATACCTCGCTGCTGGAAACCAGCGCCGGTCTGTTCACCGTTGACTACGGCCTGTCGCTCAGCGATGAGGACATCCGCCCGAACTCGCCGATCATGCATGACGATCTGGTCAACAACCGCTTCCTGCGCAATGCCGAGCGCAAGGAATACAGCGCGGTCGCATCGATCAAGTGGGAGCCCAATGAGCATTGGGAGTTCATGGCCGGTGGCCGCTGGAACCGCGTCAACGTGCACGACCGCAATCGACTGGCGAAGGAAGACAAGTTCGAGGCTGATGGTCAGTACCGCTACACCCAGCTGCTCAACGGCGACCCGAGCCTGCCGTCGTGGCGTGCCAAGCGCATCGCGATGCTGAACTGGTACCCGGACGCCAATGGCAACTTCACTGAAGCGTCGCTGCTGGCCTCTCCGTACAAAAAGGGCACGGTGGCTGACATCGGCGGCTGGAACTTCTATGACGCCGATGCCGCCGAAGATCTGATGGTGCCGGTGAGCTGGACCTGGTCCAAGCCGATCAAGCGTCGCGACAGTGCGTTCTCGCCGACTGCAAGCGTTACCTACCACTTCGACGACGACAGCATGGTCTATCTCAAGTACGCCGAGGGCACCAAGCTGCCGAGCCTGTTCGAGACCACGCTGGGCCTGTTCACCGCCGCCAAGCCGGTTGGCGAACTGAAGCCGGAGCGCTCCGGCAGCTGGGAAATCGGCGCCAGCACCATCAAGCGCGATCTGTTCGCCAATGGCGACCAGCTGGCACTGAAGCTGGCCTACTTCGATACCCGCGTGGATGACCTGATCACGCGCGATTACCGCACGCTGTCGGCCGGGCTGATCCGCAATGTGGATCGCTTCAAGGTGTCGGGCATGGAGTTCCAGTCCAACTACGATGCCGGCAAGGTGTTCGCGGACCTGTCCGCGCACTACTACTTCAAGGCCAAGAACTGCGCGCCGGATATCGCCGCAGAGCGTCGCGAGTACGGCATCAAGCGCAACATCGAGGAATTGAAGAACACGCCGAACTGCGTGGACGGTGGTTTTGAAGGCTCCTACAGCAATACCCAGAACCCGCCGCGTTACACGGTCAATGTGACGCTGGGTTCGCGTCTGTTCGACGAGCGGCTGACCTTCGGCACCCGCGTGGTGCACAACGCCGGCCCGATCAGCAAGCTGGACAAGGAATGGAATGTCGGCCTGTCGGCGATCCAGCAGTTGTACCGTCCGGCGACCATCGTCGACCTGTTCGCCAGCTGGTCGTTCAATGACCAGTGGAACCTGGACCTCAACCTGGACAACGCCACCGACCGTTACTACCTGGACCCGCTGGCGTTGGGCATCTTGCCGGCACCGGGCCGCACCGCGCGGATGGCACTGACCTTCCGCTATTGATGGATAGGGTGTGATCGATGCAGCAGGTGATCCCGGCGCGGCAGCGCCGGGATCACCGGTTGCAGCACACCATGCAGGCCACTTGGGGGGATGCCCCCGAAAGACGTCTCAATCAGGACGACCGGTGAATCCATCAAAAGATGCAGCCGGTTTCCCCCTCCGCTTCGTAGTTGCAGACCATGACCACGACCGAAACCATTGCCGCACCCACCCGCAGCCAGCGCCTGAAGGCGGCTACCAGCACCACCCATGATTCGCTGGACAAACGCATCATGTCCGAGGACATCTTTGCCAGCCGCGAGCGCTTCGCCAAGTTCGTGCGGGTGCAATACCGTTTCCACCGCGACATCCAGGCGCTGTACGCAACGCCGCTGCTGCGCGCGCTGCTGCCGGATCTGGAACAGCGCCAGCGGCTGCAGCAGATTGTTGCCGACCTCGGTGATCTGCAGCAGGACGTTCCTGCCGAAACCGCCGCGGTCATTCCCGACGATATCGAGCTGCCGCAGGCGCTGGGCTGGCTGTACGTGGCCGAAGGCTCCAACCTCGGTGGCACCATCCTGTTCAAGCTTGCAGGCAAGCTGGGCCTTGGTGCCGACTTCGGTGCCAGCCATCTAGCCGCACATCCCGATGGCGCAGCCCGCCACTGGCGCGAGTTCACCGCATCCATGGATGCCATCAACATGAGCCAAGCGCAGGAAGCGGCCGCCATTGAAGGCGCCAACGCGGCGTTCCGCACTGTGCGTGGCTACGTCGAGCAGGAATTCGCCTGATGCAGGGTGGCGCACCGGCAGACAGCATGAAGGCATCGGCGTGATCCGCTGGCTCTGGTTCTGCCTGGGCTGGCTGATGGTGGCCTTGGGCGTGATCGGTGCGTTGCTGCCGGTGATGCCGACCACCATCTTCCTGATCCTGGCGGTGTGGTGCTTCTCCAAATCCTCGCCGCGCTTTGAAGCGTGGCTGCTGCAGCATCCGCGCTACGGCCGGCCGCTGCGGCAGTGGCGCGAGCAAGGTGCGGTGAGTCGCAAGGGCAAATGTTTTGCCGCTGGCGGCATGGCGCTGGGCTATGTGCTGTTCTTCATCGGTGCGCACCCGAGCTGGAAGCTGGCGGTGCCGGTGGCTGTTTTCTTCCTGGCCAGCGCCGCCTATGTGCTGTCGCGGCCCAGCCCGCGCGAGCCGGCGGCCAGTGAGGAGCGGTCATGATGCGATCCGCCGCTGTCGATACACGGCAAGCTGCGTGTTGCCATCGCGATGCCATTTCCTACCACGTTCAACGCACCAGCCAGATCGCCAGTGCGACTTTCCTTCACGACGATCCGGAATCTTTCCATGCACGCTGATATTTCCTCAAACGCCGCCACGCAGGCACTCACGCCCTGGGCCATGTACCAGTCCGCCGACTGGGTGGTGCAGGCGGTAATGATCTGCCTTGCATTGGCGTCGCTTGCCACTTGGACGGTGTTGATCGCCAAGACCTTGGAGCTTGGCCGTATCGGTCGTGAACTTCAGGCTGCGCGCGAGGTGCTGGAGGTCAGCGGCAGTCTTGATGGCGCCGACGCGCAGCCGCTGCTGCAGCAATCGGATCTGGCACGCAGCATGCTGGGCGCGGCACGCACCGAGTTGGCGCTGTCAGTCGATGCGCAGGGACACGATGGGGTCAAGGAGCGTCTCGGCTCGCGGCTTGAGCGCATCGAGCTGGGCAACAGCCGACGCCTGCGAAGCGGCGTCGGCCTGTTGGCCAGCATCGGCGCGGTGGCACCCTTCGTCGGTCTGTTCGGCACCGTCTGGGGCATCATGAACAGCTTCGTCGGCATCGCCGCGTCCAACACCACCAATCTGGCGGTGGTTGCGCCGGGCATCGCCGAAGCACTGCTGGCCACCGCGATGGGCCTGGTCGCTGCAATCCCTGCGGTCGTCATCTACAACCATTTCAGTCGCCGCTTGCAGAGCCTGCGTGCACTGGGCGGTGACATCTCCGCCAGCGTGCAGCAGATCGTCTCGCGTGATCTGGATTGCGGCCGCGCGCTGTCGCGCGACACGCGCTGAGGGCGGGCGATGGCAATCCATACCTCCCGTGAGTCCGACGACGAAGCGCTGGACGAAGCGCACGAGATCAATGTCACCCCCTTCATCGACGTGATGCTGGTGCTGCTGATCATCTTCATGGTGGCAGCACCGCTGGCTACCGTTGATGTGCCGGTGGAACTGCCGGCCAGCAGTGCCAAGCCGCAGCCGCGCGATGCCGAGCCGCTGTTCCTCACCGTGCAGGCGGATCTGTCGCTGCGTCTGGGCGAGGCCACAGTATCGGCTGATGCGTTGGCCGCAGAACTTGAAAAGCGCACACAAGGTGATCACTCGCAGCGCATCTTCCTGCGTGCCGACCGCTCGGTCAGCTATGGCGATCTGATGGAGGCAATGAATCTGCTGCGTCGCGCCGGCTACCTGAAAGTGGCGCTGGTCGGGGTAGAGCAGTCGCCGTGACCGTCGCTACTGCATCCTCCCGCCTGCGTTGGGGTGGCAGCTTTGCGCTGGCGCTGTTGCTGCACGCCGTGGTGATTGGTGCGGCGCTGTGGTGGAGTCTGCGCACACCGCCCTTGCTGGCCGACCAGCAACCGCTGGAAGCGGTAATGGTCGATCTGGCCGAGACGCCTGAGGCTCCACCAGCCGCACCAACCGAGATCCCGCAGGGGCCGCCGCAGCAGGAGCAGCAACGCAGCGAGCCGACCCCGGCGCCACGCGTTGAGCGTGAGCCGCCGCCGCAGGAGCCCGAGGTGGTGGACGCTTACGTGCCGCCGCAGCCGCGCGAACACGTGCCTGCCTCCGACGCCCATACCGTGGACCAGACCCTGGCGCCACCAGATGTCAGCGCCAAGCCCAGCGAGCGCTATGCCGCCCGCCAGACCACGGCCGGGCAGCAGGCGCAGGCCTCGGTCAGCTGGCAAGGGCAGCTGCTGGGGCATCTGGAAAAGTACCGTCGCTATCCACGCCTGGCCGAGCGCCTGCGTCAGCAAGGCGTGGCCTATGTGCGCTTCAGCGTGGACAGGCAGGGCAGGGTCAGCAACGCCCGGATCGGTCGCAGCAGCGGTCATGACAGCCTGGATGAGGCCACGCTGGAGACAGTGGCACGGGCAACACCGGTGCCGGCACCGCCAGCGGACGTCACTGGCGACCCGGTGGAAGTGATGGTGCCGGTGGAGTTCTTCATCAATCGCAGGTAGGCGGCAGCCCCCAGACGACCTATCGACGAAGGCTGTCCCCTCTCCCGCTCAGCGGGAGAGGGGTAGGGGTGAGGGCGCTCTTCGCCGTTCTCATACACTGCAACGGTTTTCGGGCAGCGACGTTCATGGTCATCCGATGCGTTGAGCAGGCCGGGGTGCTGCATGCTCTGCGCGAACGGTTCCAGCACAGAGAAGTGCATCCGCGCCTGCTCGCAGTTAGCCTGCACCCATGGATTCCCTCATCGCAGCTTCCGCGCGTGCCCTGGCCACCGGTGACGTCCTAGCCGCGCTGAAACACGTTGCATTGCGCGACGACCCGCCCGCACTGGCCCTGCGCGGAATCGCAATGGCCCAGCTCGGCGACCTGGCGCGTGCACGCGAGCTGCTGCGACGCGCGCAGCGCAGCTTTGGCGCGCACGAAGTGCTGGCACGTGCACGCTGCGGGCTGGCCGAAGCCGAAGTGGCGCTGGCGTTGCGCGAACTTGGTGGTGCTTCCGAACCGCTGGTAGCTATCGCGACCGTGCTTGATTCGCATGGTGATACGGCAAATGCGTTGCAAGCTTGGCTGATCCTGGCGCGGCGATTGCTGCTGCTGGGAAAGTTGTACGAAGCTGCACATGCGCTGCGCTGGCTGGAGGGCCGGGGATTGCCTCCGGCACTGAGCGCGATGACCGAGCTGACAGCTGCAACACTGGCAATGCGCCAGATGCAGATCGAGCAGGCACGCTCACTGCTTGGGCGCGCCCGGATGGCGGCCGCGGAAGCCGGTATCGCCGCGTTGCAGGCGGAAGTGGAAGATGCATGCACCAAGCTGGATCAACCTGCTGCCCGGTGCGTTGGCGGGGGGGCGGATCAGTTGCTGCGTATCGATCAGGTGCAGGCGCTGTTGGAGTCTGGTGCACTGATCGTGGACGGTTGCCGGCGCGGCATCAGGGTCGGCGTCAACTGGCAATCGCTGGCAAGGCGTCCGCTGTTGTTTACGCTTGCGCAGCTACTGGCCGAGGCCTGGCCGGGCGATGTTGACCGCGACGTATTGATCACCCGTGCATTTGGCATGCCTCACTACGACGAGACGCTGCGGGCGCGGCTGCGGGTGGAGATCGGGCGCCTGCGCCGACTTATCGCAGCGTATGCGCGTATCGAGGCAACACCGACGGGCTTCCGTTTGATGCCTTGTTCTACGACCTCGGTGAAGGTGTTGATTCCGCCGATCGAAGGCGAACAAGGCGCACTGGTCGCGCTGCTTACCGATGGTGCCGCCTGGTCGACTTCGGCGTTGGGTTTGGCTTTGGGAGGCAGTCAGCGCCATGTGCAGCGGGCGTTGCTGGAGTTGGAGGCGGCAGGGCGCGTGTACTCCAACGGGCGCGGTCGAGCCCAGCGTTGGCGTTCGACGCCGCTGAGCGGATTCACGACGATCTTGTTACTCCCTGCTGCGCTGCCGATTGACTAGTGTCGCTGGCAGGCAGCCAATCGCGGACATGCCAGGAGATCGCAGCCATGAATACCCAAGCCCTGAATCCCAACGTTGCGGCGGCAAAGGTTCGCCCTGCCGAGGTGGTGCGCGAGTACGGCCCGTTTGCCGGCTCGGACACCATCAATGGCGTCAGCTTTGATGGACACAACGTATGGGCCGCCACTGGTGCGGCGTTGGTGGCCTTCGATCCGCGCGATGGCGCAACGGTGCGCAGCTTGGCTGTGCCTTGTGACGCCGGTACTGCGTTTGATGGGACCTATCTCTGGCAGATCGCCGAAGCGCGTATCGACAAGATCGATCCGCAAAGTGGTGAGGTGCTGGCATCGATTCCCGCCCCGGGCAGTGGAACCGATTCGGGCATGGCGTGGGCGGAAGGCAGCCTGTGGGTGGGTCAGTATCGGCAGCGGAAAATTCACCAGATCGATCCGGCCAACGGCAAGATCCTGCGCACGATTGAATCCGACCGCTTCGTCACCGGAGTGACCTGGGTGGATGGAGCGCTTTGGCATGCCACTGGCGAGGCAGGGCAGAGTGACATCCGCCGCCTGCAGGCCGATACCGGCGCGGTGCTTGAGCGCCTGCAGATGCCGGATGGCATCAGCGTCAGTGGGTTGGAGGCGGATGGTGGAGAGTTGTTCTATTGCGGTGGGGGTAATGATGGTCGGGTGTATGCGGTGAAGCGTTCGGGTTGAGTGGTGTTGTCATTTTTTGCGGCTGGCTGATGCGATGTCAGCTTCGCGGCTTACGCCGCTCCTACAAGTGCTGCTTTCTGTTAGACGGCTCCATGCACTTTCCGATCACCCCGCTGCCGGATACAAGAGCCCCTCTCCCGCTTGCGGGAGAGGGGTTGGGGTGAGGGCGCTTTTCGCAGTCGGCTTCTACTACAGCAACGGCACCAGCAGCAGCGCGACAATATTGATGATTTTTATGAGGGGGTTGATCGCCGGCCCCGCAGTGTCCTTGTACGGATCACCGACGGTATCGCCGGTCACAGCCGCCTTGTGCGCTTCACTGCCCTTGCCGCCGAAGTGACCATCTTCGATGTACTTCTTGGCGTTGTCCCAGGCGCCGCCGCCGGTAGTCATCGAGATCGCCACGAACAAGCCGGTCACGATGGTGCCGATCAACAAGCCACCCAGCGCCTTCGGCCCGAGCAGCAGGCCAACCACCACCGGCACAGCAACCGGCAATAGCGAAGGCACGATCATTTCCTTGATCGCCGAGCGGGTCAGCATGTCCACCGCTTTGTGGTACTGCGGCTTGGCGGTGCCCTGCATGATGCCGGGGATCTCGCGGAACTGACGGCGTACTTCTTCCACCACCGCACCGGCCGCACGGCCCACCGCTTCCATCGCCATCGCGCCGAACAGATAGGGAATCAAGCCGCCGATCAACAGGCCGATGATCACCGTATGGTCGGACAGGTCGAAGGCGAACGTTTCGCCCGGATGTGCCATCTGCAGGTTGTGGGTGTAGTCGGCAAACAGCACCAATGCCGCCAATGCCGCCGAGCCAATCGCGTAGCCCTTGGTCACCGCCTTGGTGGTGTTGCCCACCGCATCCAGTGGATCAGTGATGTTGCGGATTTCAGGCGGCAGATCAGCCATTTCGGCGATGCCGCCGGCGTTGTCGGTGATCGGTCCATAGGCATCAAGCGCGACGATCATGCCGGCCATCGACAACATCGCAGTCGCGGCGATGGCGATGCCGTACAGCCCACCAAAATGGAAGGCCGACCAGATCGCAACGCACACCGCGATCACCGGCAGCGCGGTGGATTTCATCGAAACGCCGAGGCCGGCGATGATGTTGGTTCCGTGGCCGGTGGTCGATGCCTGTGCAACGTGCTGCACCGGCTTGTACTGGGTGCCGGTGTAGTACTCGGTGATCCATACGATCAAGCCGGTCAACACCAGTCCGATCAAGGCGCAGATGTACAGGTTGGTCGCGCCGTGGCTGGAGTCCGCCATCAGCTGCGTGGTTACCGGCCAGAAGGCGATGGCGGCCAGCACGCCGGAGACGATCACGCCCTTGTACAGCGCGCCCATTATCGAGCCGCCGGCTTTCACCTTGACGAAGAACGCGCCGATGATCGAAGCGATGATCGATACTCCGCCAAGCACCAGCGGATACAGCACCGCATTGCGGCCGACTTCGGCCATCATCATGCCGCCCAGCAGCATGGTAGCGATCACCGTTACCGCATAGGTCTCGAACAGGTCGGCGGCCATGCCGGCGCAGTCGCCGACGTTGTCACCGACGTTGTCGGCGATCACCGCAGGGTTGCGCGGGTCGTCCTCGGGAATACCTGCCTCGACCTTGCCGACCAGGTCGGCACCGACGTCCGCGCCCTTGGTGAAGATGCCGCCGCCCAGTCGCGCGAAGATCGAAATCAGCGAGCTGCCGAATGCCAACCCAACCAGCGCGTGCAGGTTGTCGGCCAGGGGCAGGCCCATGCGTTGCAGGATCAAGTAATAACCGGCCACGCCAAGCAGGCCCAGCCCGACCACCAGCATGCCGGTGATCGCACCGCCGCGGAACGCCACATCCATGGCGGCGCTCATGCCGTTGCGCGCGGCCTCGGCGGTACGCACGTTGGCGCGTACCGAGACGTTCATGCCGATATAGCCGGCAGCACCGGACAACACCGCGCCGACCGCAAAACCGATCGCTGTGTACCAGCTGAGGAAGACGCCGACCAGTACGAACAACACCACGCCGACAATGGCGATGGTCAGGTACTGGCGGTTGAGGTAGGCCCGCGCGCCTTCCTGGATGGCGGCGGCGATTTCCTGCATGCGGGCATTGCCGGCAGGTTGGCGTAGGACCCATTGGGCCGAGATGATGCCGTAGACGATGGCGACAGCGGCGCAGACAAGCGAGAGCACAAGACCGTACTGTTCGAGCATGACCCCTCCAGCGTTGGTGGATGCCATACAGCTGTGGATGAAGCGGGGACACGCCGGGTAGATCGAAGCACTGGAACAGACCCGGGCCGCGTGCGGCTGTGGTACGTGTCGCTGTGTTCAAACACTCTGAGGCGGCCTGAGTATGACTGGCAGCTGTCTCGACCGCCAGCCGCCTCTTCTTGCTGTTGGGTTCAGTCGAATGCTGGCAACGTCGTGTACCTGTCCATTTGGAATCACTGCCGATGAAAGCCCTGCTATTACTTGCCGTGTCGGCCTTGTCGCCGCTGCCGTTGTTGGCGGCATCCGCCAAGCCCGAGATTGAACGGCCAGCAGCCAGCGCGCAGGCAACAGGCGCGGTGCACACCGTGCGGCAGATTCCCGAAGCCTGTACTCGCATCGAGGGCCGCTTCACCGGTAACGCCGCGCAGCCGTATGACATGCAGTTGGTGCGCACCAGTCCGCAGTGCCAGCCGCGCGCGGTGTTCCTGGATGCGGGCAAGGTCAACCCCAGCGAGGCGGCCGGCTGGAAGCTCAACGAAGTGGCGCGCATTCCCTCGGCGTCCTGCAGTTCGCAGCAGGCGGTGATCGAGGTGTGGCGCAAGCCTGCCGGGCAGCAGGTGGCCTTGGACGGGCAGGGCCAGAACCGGGTCTATCTGGGCGACGCCAAGGCGCAGGCTGCGGCTGGGCGACTGGCTGCGTTGCCGGCGTATTCGGCCAAGCTGACGATGCAGGGCACGGCCTGCCGCTGAGGCTGCTGCTGGCTCAGCGTTGTTGTGCGGATTGGGCGGTGCGGTCGTGCTGTGCCATCTGCTGACCAACGCGGTAGCCCGCTGCGGCCAGTGCGCAGACGACGAGAAAACCAAGCATCCCGATCAGTATCTTGCGGAACATGGTGCACCGCCCGTGTGGAGACCTTGGACGAAGGATGCGCCGCCCATCGGGGCGGCACACCTGTCTGAAGTCATGCCGGTGATCAGGCACCACTTGTAGAGCCGAGCCAAGCTCGGCTGGAGCTTTACCGGGAAAGCCTCTGCCGAGCATGGCTCGGCACTACATCGGATCTTCGGATCTTCAGCCTTCCCAGCTCGGGAGCTTCTTGGCTACGGCTAGGTTCTTCAAGGTCACGTACTTGGGCAGGCCATCGCGGCCATACGGCAGCGGCGCTTCACCACGAATCAGCGGCTGCAGGTAGCGACGCGCCTTCTCGGTGATACCGAAACCATCCTTGCGGATGAAGCTGGCCGGCATCTTCTTTTCGTGGTTGGCGACCTTGGACAGCGGTGCGGCCTCGATCTTCCAGCGGTACGGCACATCCGAGCTGCGCACGATCACCGGCATCACCGAGTTGTGGCCCTTCAGTGCGAACTGCACCGCCGCCTTGCCCACTGCCTGCGCCTGCTCCCAATCGGTCTTGGAGGCGATATGGCGGGCCGAGCGCTGCAGGTAGTCGGGCAGGGTCCAATGCACCTTGTAGCCGAGCTCAGCCTTGACCTTGCCGGCCAGGTAGGAGGCCACGCCGCCGAGCTGGGTGTGACCGAAAGAATCCTTGATCCCACCGGCGTCGGCGACGAACTGGCCGTCGGCGGTATGGATGCCCTCGCTGGCTACCACCACGCAGAAGCCAACCTTCTCGACCACCTGTTTGACCTTGGCCAGGAACACTGGCTCGTCATAGGCGCGCTCCGGCAACAGGATGATCTGCGGTGCGTCGTCGGCGTTCTCGCCAGCCAGGCCAGCAGCGGCAGCCAGCCAACCAGCGTGGCGGCCCATCGCTTCGTAGATGAAAACGCGGGTCGAGGTTTCCGCCATCGCCGCCACATCGAGCGCCGCCTCGCGCACCGAGATGGCGGTGTACTTGGCTGCCGAGCCAAAGCCCGGGCAGGTGTCGGTGACTGCCAGGTCGTTGTCGATGGTCTTGGGCACGCCCACGCAGGTCAGCGGGTAGCCGTACTCCTTGGCCAGCTGCGAGACCTTCAGCGCGGTGTCGGCCGAGTCATTGCCGCCGTTGTAGAGGAACCAGCGCACGTCATGCGCCTTGAAAACCTCCAGCAGGCGCTCGTATTTGGCGCGGTCCGCATCCAGTGACTTGAGCTTGTAGCGGCAGGAGCCGAATGCGCCGCCCGGCGTGTGGGCCAGCGCGGCGATGTTGGCGGCCGATTCCTTCGAGGTGTCGATCAACTCCTCGCGCAGTGCGCCGAGGATGCCGTTGCGTGCGGCCAAGACCTTGATTTTCCTGGCTCTTGCTTCGGTAATGACGGCCGAGGCAGTGGCATTGATGACGGCAGTGACGCCGCCGGACTGGGCATACAGCAAGGTGCCTTTGGACATGGGCAATACTCTCCAGAGCGGGGGACATTCCGGGACATTGGCCGGATGCGGTAAGCTGCACATATTGCGGTGCAGCGTGAATCGGCCCATGAGTCTAACGCCGCTGTCCGTCCCGTTTCCTCAAAACATATGGGAGTCAGGAATGCGATTGGTTCTGTTGGGACCGCCCGGTTCGGGCAAGGGCACACAGGCGACGAGCCTGAAGGAACATCTGCAGGTTCCGCACATTTCCACCGGTGACCTGCTGCGCGCCGAAGTGGCTGCCGGCACCGAGCTGGGCAAGCAGGCCAAGGCGGTGATGGATGCCGGCAACCTGGTGTCCGACGATATCCTGCTGGGCATGCTGGAATCGCGCCTGTCGCAGGCCGATACCGCCAAGGGCTTCATCCTCGACGGTTACCCGCGCAACGTGGCCCAGGCCAACGCGCTGGGCGAACTGCTGGCCAAGCTGAACCAGCCGCTGGACGCCATCGTGCAGTTGGAAGTGCCGACCGAACTGCTGGTTGAGCGCATCGCTGGCCGCGCGCAGGAGCAGGGCCGTGCCGATGACAACCCGGAATCGGTGCGTCAGCGTCTGCAGGTCTACAACGATTCCACCGCACCGGTGATCGACTTCTACGCCGCCAAGGGCACCCTGACGCGTGTGGACGGCGTTGGCGCGCTGGACGAAGTGCTGACCCGCATCCTGGCGGCGATCAAGCGCTGATGATGCAGGGCGCCGGCGGGTAACTGCCGCGCCCATCTGCGTGTTCGCTGCGGCGGCCACGCATACAGAAACGCCCGGGTCCATGAGCTGGATCCGGGCGTTTCGTTTGTAAAAAAAGCCAGCTAAGGGCGTGCTCACGGCCCCATCAGCATGAGCTCCCTGGGGATGGCCTCTTGGGGAGTAGGACCTGAGGGATACTGAGGCTGGCGTCACGTATTTTCATTGTGAATGTCGCGTGACGGTATCGGGGAATCCCCTACAGCGGGTTGGGGATACAGCTCAGGTTGCATCTGGATACCCCTAATCCGGCGCATCGGCGACAATCTAGGGATGAGCAAGATCCATATTCTCGGCATTGCCGGTACTTTCATGGGCGGCGTGGCCGCTCTGGCCCGCGAACTCGGTCATCAGGTCGAAGGCAGCGATCAGGCGGTCTATCCGCCCATGTCCACCCAGCTGGAAACGCTGGGGATCAGCCTGTCGCAGGGCTATCTGCCGGGCAATATCAGTCCCGACTGCGACGAGGTAGTGGTTGGCAACGCGCTCTCGCGCGGCAACCCGGCGGTGGAGGCGGTGCTGGATTCGGGCCGTCGCTACACCTCGGGCGCGCAGTGGCTGTCCGAACAGGTGTTGCCGGGCCGCGACACGCTGGCGGTTGCGGGCACCCATGGCAAGACCACTACGACCACTATCCTGTCCTTCCTGCTGCAGGCGGCCGGGCGCGAGCCGGGTTTCCTCATTGGCGGCGTTGCGGAGGATTTCGGGGTGTCTGCGCGGTTGGGAACAGGGCGCGAGTTTGTCGTGGAGGCTGACGAATACGACACAGCCTTTTTCGACAAACGCAGCAAGTTCGTCCACTACCGTCCGCTGGTCGCCATCCTCAACAATCTGGAATTTGATCACGCCGACATCTTCCCGGATGTGGCCGCGATCCAGCGCCAGTTCCATCACCTGGTGCGCACCGTGCCCGGTCGCGGTCGCCTGATCGTCAATGGCGAGGACAAGTACCTGGCCGAAGTGCTGGCGATGGGCTGCTGGACGCCGGTGGAGCGCTTTGGTTTTGAGCCGTCGCTGGAATGGAGCGCGCGCCTGATCAATCAGGATGGCAGCGCCTTTGCCGTCCTGCATCGTGGTGCCGAAGTGGCAACCGTGGAATGGTCGCTGCTGGGCCGGCACAACGTGCTCAACGGTCTGGCTGCGTTGGCCGCCGCACATGCGGTGGGTGTCGACGTCGCCAGCGTGGCGCCGGCCTTGGCTGGCTTCCACAGCGTCAAACGGCGCATGGAAGTGATCGGACAAGCGCAGGGCGTAACCATCTACGACGATTTTGCCCATCACCCAACCGCCATCCACACCACGCTGGAAGGTCTGCGCGCCAAGGTTGGTGATGCACGCATCGTGGTGGCGATGGAGCCGCGCAGTAATTCGATGCGCTTGGGTGCACATTCGGACGCATTGGCGCCGTCCTTGGCCCTCGCCGATGCAGTGGTGTTCCTCGCGCGACCGGAGCTGCCGTGGGACGCGGCCAAAGTGATCGACGCAGTGCGCGGCGATGCGCAGGCGGTCAGCGATACCGATGCGTTGCTGGCCAAGCTTGGCGATGTCGCGCGCGCTGGCGACCACGTGGTGTTCATGTCCAACGGTGGTTTCGACGGCGCGCCGCGGCGTTTCCTGGTGCAACTGCAAGGCGTTTGATCCTGCGGTTTTCAGGCCGGGTTGCATGCAACCCGGCGCTGCATTGATTGCGTTGGCGCGCGATGAATTGTCGTCGTGGTGTGGTGGAGTACCATCCGGCTTGTCTGCCGAACACCTGTCATTACACCGATCATGCAATTGCTCAGTCTTGCCCTGTTTCCCCTGCACGCGGTGTTGCTGCCCGGTGCGATGTTGAACCTGCGCGTATTCGAGCCGCGCTATCTGGACCTGGTGCGCGAATGTGGGCGTACCGGCAGCACCTTTGGCGTCTGTCTGATTCTTGATGGCGAGGAAGTCGGTGCGCCGGCAATCCCTGCCGCATGGGGCGTTGAAGCGGTGGTCGAGGATTTCGACGTAGGCCCGGATGGCGTGCTCGTGCTGCGCCTGCGCGGTGCGCGGCGTTTCCACGCAACCGCGACTCATGTGCGCGACAACGGTCTGGTGATGGCCGATGTCGAGTGGTGCGAGCGCGACAGCGACGACGAGCTGCAGCCCGAGCACAGCTTGCTCGGCACCTTGCTGGAAAACATCATCGAGCAGATAGGCGGCGAGTACGCAGCTGCCGGTCCAGCGCAATTGGATCAGGCAGCGTGGGTGGGTTGGCGCTTGGCCGAACTATTGCCGTTGCACGAAACCCAGCGCTTGCAGCTGCTGCAGGAAAGCGACCCGCGGCGGCGCCTGGATCGATTGCTGGAGTGGATCCCGGAGCTGGACGTGCCGATCGAGGAAGATCTGTAATTCGGTGGTAGGAGCGGCGTCAGCCGCGAAGCTGGCAATGTTTCCAGGCGAGCGGAGACCGCAGCCTGACGATGTATCGGCTTCGCGGCTTACGCCGCTCCCACAGCGCTGGCCAGCAATGCCTTGGTAGTGCCGAGCCATGCTCGGCAGAGGCCTTACCGGTAATGCTC